>NZ_DGMV01000087.1:799-2711 GCF_002388575.1 Marinimicrobium sp. UBA4509 | reverse complement strand
CTTCGCTTATCCGCCCTACGCGAGTTTATACCGCTGCGCTCGGCCGTAGGGCGGATAAGCCGAAGGCGCATCCGCCGTAACTAAACGTGACGGCTTCGCCAAGTTCGCCACAAGAAAACCCCAACCCCCCAAGCCAGCCCAATCACCGCTCCATATAAATGCGCATCCACCGCTACCGGGACGGGCAAAAGCTCGTGTGACGTGTCATACCCGGGCCACTGTTCCTGCACAATTTTATAAGCCACCACCGCCAAGGCCAGACCGCTCATCCAGGGTGTCTGCTTGAAGGTGATGATCACTCCCGCTACCAGCAGTCCATGCAATGCACCGGACAGCCCCGCGTAATAATCCAGGTCGGTGTTGAACCACTGAATCCCGATGCCCACGCCCAGTAAACAGGTCAACAACAAAGGGCCATAGTGGCGCAGCGAAATATCCTGAAACAGAATCCAGCCGCATAGCATGAAGGCACCCAGGTTCATCGCCAGGTGGTAGGGGCCGTAGTGAATCCAGTGGCCGGTGAGCAGCCGCCAGAGTTCGCCCTGGCTGACGGCGTTGCGGTTGAGTTCGAGTAGGGGCTCGGTCACGCTCTGCAGTGCGCCGAGCAATACCATCATCACGCTCAACCCCAGTGTGAGCCAGAGGCTGGGCGTGAAACGGAGGAAGGGCAAGGCCGGTTACTCGGCGCCGGCCTGTTTCAGGGCGGCGATGTACTCGTCCGCCAGGCGGTGGTCTTTGATGGTCTGCAGAAAGGTCTTGCCGTCGGGGCCGGGGGCGTTCAGGTTGTGGCCGCGCTCGACAAAAAAATGCACAAAGGTGGCAAAGTTTTCTTCACGCATGCCGCGGTAGGCTTTCTCCAGCAAGTGAAAGTCCGGGTCCATCCCTTCGGGGGCCGGATACTGGAAGAAGCTTTTGATACGCTCATCATCAAACACTTCGCCCAGAACTTTCTTTTTGTCTTTCTTCAATTCGCTCATGACTGCTTTTATCTCCACGTGGCTGAAGGGATTTAACCTTCCAGCTTCTTGATCAGAATTTCGTTGACCGCTTGGGGGTTCGCCTGACCTTTGCTGGCCTTCATGATCTGGCCGACAAAGAAGCCGAGCATTTTCGGGCGCTTGGCCGGGTCGGCGTTGCGGTAATTGTCCACCTGTGCCTGGTTGTTGGCGATCACTTCGTCCACCATTTTTTCCAGCGCGCCGGTATCGGATACCTGTTTCAGGCCCTGTTTTTCAATGATGGTGTCGGCATCGCCTTCACCCTGGGTCATGGCCTCAAACACTTTCTTGGCGATTTTGCTTGAAATGGTGCCGTCTTTGATGCGCTCGATCAGGCCGCCCAGTTGCACCGGAGTGACCGGTGATTGCGCGATGCCGATTTCCTCTTTGTTCAGGTAGGCGGACAGGTCTGCCATGATCCAGTTGCCCGCCAGTTTGGCTTCGCCGCAGGCTTTGACCGTGGCTTCAAAGTAGTCCGCCGTGGCACGGTCGCCGGCCAGTTGGCCCGCGTCGTATTCGGGCAGATCGTATTCCTTGATGAAGCGGTCACGCCGCGCTTCCGGCAGTTCGGGCATGTCTTTGCGCACGGCTTCGATGAACTCATCGTCGATGATCACCGGTAGCAGGTCCGGGCAGGGGAAGTACCGGTAATCGTTGGAGTCTTCCTTGGTGCGCATGGAGCGGGCGGTTTTGGTATCGCCGTTGTACAGGCGGGTTTCCTGTACGATTTTCCCACCATCTTCGAGTACGTCGATCTGCCGTTCGACTTCCAGAGCAATGGCTTCTTCCATAAAGCGGAAGGAGTTGAGGTTTTTGGTTTCGGTGCGGGTGCCGAGTTCTTCCTCGCCTTTGAGTCGCACGGAGATGTTGACGTCAAAGCGCATCGAGCCCTGGGACATGTCGCCGTCGCAGAT
>NZ_DGMV01000087.1:0-641 GCF_002388575.1 Marinimicrobium sp. UBA4509 | reverse complement strand
TGGGACATGTCGCCGTCGCAGATTTCCAGGGAGGTGACGATGTTGTGCAGCTGTTTGGCGAAGGCCACGGCTTCTTCGGCGCTGCGCATGTCCGGTTCGGTAACCACTTCGATCAGCGGGGTGCCGGCGCGGTTCAGGTCGATGCCGGTCATGCCGTGGTAGTCTTCGTGCAATGATTTGCCCGCATCTTCTTCGAGGTGGGCGTGGTGGATACGCACGCGCTTGGTCCGACCGCCTTCCAGTTGCAGGTCGACGTAGCCCGGGCCGACGATGGGTTCGGCCAGTTGGGTGGTCTGGTAGCCTTTGGGCAGGTCCGGATAGAAGTAGTTTTTCCGTTCGAATACGGAGCGCTTGCCGATTTCGGCATTGACCGCGAGGCCGAATTTGACGGCATTTTTGAATGCCTGTTCGTTGGCCACGGGCAGGGTGCCGGGCAGCGCCAGGTCGACGGCGCAGGCCTGGGTGTTGGGCTCAGCGCCGAAGGCGATGCTGGCGCCGGAGAATAATTTGGTGTTGGTGGAAAGTTGCACATGCACTTCCAAACCAATGACTGTTTCCCATTCCATCTTTAGTAACCTTAATTCGGTTGGTCTTGGGTGTTTTGTTTGAGTCCGGCTTGTGGTGGGGAAGACCGGTTGGAG
>NZ_DGMV01000033.1:26318-26542 GCF_002388575.1 Marinimicrobium sp. UBA4509 | reverse complement strand
GTCTGAATGGCCGAGTACATCTGCGCCACCTTGTCTTCACGGATCAGGTTGCGGATGGCGGAGGTGCCCCGCATGATTTCGTGGGCCGCCACCCGGCCGCCGCCGTTTTTCTTGAGCAGCGTCTGGGAAATGACTGCCTGCAACGACTCGGACAACATGGAACGGACCATGGCCTTCTCGTTGGCCGGGAACACATCCACCACCCGGTCAATGGTCTTGGCCGC
>NZ_DGMV01000033.1:430-26153 GCF_002388575.1 Marinimicrobium sp. UBA4509 | reverse complement strand
ATGGTCTTGGCCGCCGAGGTGGTGTGCAGGGTGCCGAATACCAGGTGACCGGTTTCCGCCGCGGTCAGTGCCAGGCGGATGGTTTCCAGGTCCCGAAGTTCGCCCACCAGAATGATGTCCGGGTCTTCCCGCAGCGCCGAGCGAAGCGCTTCCGAGAAGCCGTGAGTGTCCCGGTGCACTTCGCGCTGGTTGACCAGGCACTTTTTGCTTTCGTGGACAAATTCGATCGGGTCCTCAATGGTCAGGATGTGTTCGTATTTGTTGTCGTTGATGTAGTCCATCATCGCTGCCAGCGTGGTGGACTTGCCCGAACCGGTCGGGCCGGTCACCAACACCAGCCCCCGGGGCACCGCACAGATATCGCGGAACACACTGCCCATACCGAGCTCTTCCATGGTCAACACTTTGGAAGGAATGGTCCGGAACACCGCGCCGGCACCGCGGTTCTGATTGAAGGCGTTCACCCGGAAACGGGCCACGCCGGGCACCTCAAAGGAGAAGTCGGTTTCCAGGAATTCTTCAAAGTCCTTGCGCTGCTTGTCATTCATTATTTCGTAGATCAAACTATGCACCTGCTTGTGCTCCATCGGAGGCAGGTTGATCCGCCGTACATCGCCGTCCACCCGGATCATGGGGGGCAGGCCTGCGGAGAGGTGCAAGTCTGAAGCGCCCTGTTTAGCGCTAAAGGCCAGAAGTTCCGTAATATCCATACTGCTACCTTATTTGTGTTTCTGTGGTTTCAGTGGCCACTGAGGGGCCGGGCGCGACAGGAGCGCTCAGGCCGACAACCCCCACCGGGACAGATATGCCAAAGATAGACGAGAAGCTCCACAATGTCACCGCCCGCCTGACTGCGGCCGCCGAAGCCGCCGGTCGTCACCCCCAGTTTGTGAAGCTGGTCGCAGTCAGCAAAACCCAGCCCGCCGAGGCGCTGGAAGCCGCTTACCAGGCGGGACAGCGCCGCTTCGGGGAAAACTACCTGCAGGAGGCGCTGCCCAAGCAGGAGGCCCTGGCGCACTTACCCGACATTGAGTGGCATTTTATCGGCCCGATTCAGTCCAACAAGACCCGGGATATCGCCGAGCATTTTGACTGGGTGCACAGCGTGGATCGGCTCAAGATTGCCCAGCGCCTGAACGACCAGCGTCCCGCCCCGCTCGGTCACCTGAATGTCTGCCTGCAGGTGAACCTCGATGCGGAAGACAGCAAGGCCGGAGTCAGCCTGCAGGAACTGCCGGACCTGGCACGGAAGGTCAGCCAGCTACCCAATCTGAGCCTGCGGGGCCTGATGGCGATTCCAGCTCCACGGGAGGAGCAGGCGGCCCAGCGTGCCAGCCTGGCTCGACTGCGGCAGGCACTGGAGGACCTGCGGGCCCAGGGGCTCGCGCTGGATACCCTCTCCATGGGCATGTCCGCGGACCTCGAAGCGGCGGTCGCCGAGGGCGCCACCCTGGTACGGGTCGGCACCGATATTTTTGGCCCTCGAAGCTAATACCGAACCAACAGGAATGACTATGAGCAACACCCAACACCCCAATCTGGCCTTTATCGGCGCCGGCAATATGGCCCGCAGCATCATTGGCGGCCTGGTGCAGGAAGGCTATCCCGCCGAGCGCATCCGGGCCAGTGACCTGAACGGCGACGCCCTGGAGCAGCTCAGCCGCGATTTCGGTATCGGCACGGGCGACAACGCCGCGGTGGCCGAATGGGCCGAGGTGGTGGTGCTCGCGGTCAAACCCCAGGTGATGAAAACCGTCACCGAAGCCCTGCGGCCGAGCCTGGCCCACCATCCGCTGCTGATTTCCATCGCCGCCGGTATTGACGGGGCCAGCCTGAGTCGCTGGCTGGGCGAGGACCAGGCGATCGTGCGCTGCATGCCCAACACACCGGCCCTGGTCAAAACCGGGGCCAGCGGCCTGTATGCGAACCGCCACACCAGCCCCGCGCAACGCGAACAGGCGGAACAGATTCTGGGCGCCGTCGGAACGGTTCAGTGGCTGGAAGAGGAGCAACTGATGGATGCGGTGACCGCCGTCTCCGGCTCCGGCCCCGCCTACTTTTTCCTGGTCATGGAGGCCATGATCGACGCCGGCGTTCAGCAGGGATTGACCCGGGAGGCCGCCACCGAACTGACTCTGCAGACCGCCCTGGGCGCCGCCACCCTGGCCCGCACCAGCGATGTGGGTGTGGACGAGCTGCGCCGTCGGGTCATGTCACCGGGCGGCACCACCGAAGCCGCCATTGAATCATTCGAACGAGACGGCCTGCGCGACACCTTCCAGCGCGCCATGACCGCCTGCGCCGAGCGCTCGGTCAGCCTGGCCAAGGCCCTGGGACAGTAACCGACCCGCACCGCGGAACCCGACCGACAAGAGGAAACACCATGTCCACCTCGGCTGAAATTGCCATTTACATCATTCGCACCCTGGGCTCGCTGTACCTGATGCTGGTGATCCTGCGCCTCCTGTTCCAGATGGTGCGGGCGGATTTTTACAACCCCATTTCCCAGTTCGTCGCCAAGGCCACCAACCCGCTGTTGATGCCCCTGCGCAAGGTGATTCCCGGTTTTTTCGGTGTTGATCTGGCAGCGCTGGTATTGGCGCTGGCGGTTCAGTGGTTATTGATCCAATTGGTGCTGGTCATCGCCGGTCTCGGCTTTCTCAACCCGCTCTACACCATCGCCTGGTCCGCCATCGGTCTTCTGTCTGTGGTTCTGTCGATCTACTTCTGGTGCCTGATCATCTCCATCATCGCCAGTTGGGTCGCCCCCTTCAGTCAGCATCCGGCACTGATTCTGGTGCGCCAGTTGGTGGCTCCGGTCATGGCCCCCTTCCAGAAACTGATTCCCCCGCTCGGCGGCATCGATATCACTCCGATTTTCGCCTTCATGGTGCTGCACATCCTCAATCGCTACCTGGTGCCGGCTCTGGGGCAGAGCGTGGGCATGCCCGGAGGCCTGGTCATCGGCATGTAAGCCAACAGCCATCGCCGCGGACAACCGCTTGTCCGCGCGATCAGCCGCTCAGACCAAATCTCCTTGGTATCGAGTACCCGGACGTAGTCCAATACCGGCCCATAACACCAACACTCAAAACCACTCAGGACACAGGGCCACTATGGACACCCGAGCGCTGTACCGTCACATGAGTCACTACCACCTCTGGCGTCAGGATCTGAGCCAGCGGCTGCGTCGCTTCGAACACTGGGTCCAGACCCACGGACTGGTCAGCGATGAGGTGCATCAATGCCTGGTTCAGGCCCGCCAGTTACTGGGCAGCAATGATTTCACTCTGGTCTGTGTCGGGGAGTTCTCCCGGGGCAAAACCGAGCTGATTAACGCCCTGTTGATGGACGAGCGCAAGCAGCGGATTCTGCCCTCCCACCCGGGCCGCACCACCATGTGCCCCACCGAAATATACTGCGACCCGGACCGGCCCAACTGCTTGCGCCTGCTGCCGATCGAGACCCGGCGCAGCCAGGCCAGTCTGGAGCGTTTCAAACGGATTCCCCGCAACTGGGTGACCCTGCCCCTGGACCCCAAGACACCGGAAACGCTGCGCGCCACCCTCGATCAGGTCTCCGCCAGCCAGTGGGTCAGCGACGATGAGGCCCGGGCACTCGGTTTCTGTCCCGATGAAAACAGTGAGCGCAACGACCAGGGACAGGTGGCCATCCCTCGCTGGCGCCACGCCATGATCAGCCTTGATCACCCGCTGCTGCGCCGCGGCCTGCGGATCATCGACACTCCGGGGCTCAATGCCCTGGGCAACGAACCCGAACTGACTCTCAAGGTGCTGCCCCAGGCCCAAGCCATCGTGTTTCTGCTCTCGGCCGACGCCGGTCTGACCGCCAGCGACATGACCCTGTGGCGCGACCATATTCAGGGGCTTCGCCAGCAGCGCGGCAGCGCCGTGCTGACCCTGCTCAACAAGGTCGACAGTCTGTGGGATGATCTCCAGCCACCGGAGCAGGTGGCTCAGACGGTGGAGCAACTCCGCCAACTGACCGCCCGCCAATTGGCCCTGGAGCCCGAACAGGTCCTACCCCTGTCGGCCAAGCAGGCACTGCTGGCCCGCGCCCGCGACGACGCCGAGCGTCTTGAGCGCAGCGGTTTTGGTCACCTGGAAAAGGCCCTCGGGGAGACAGTGGCCCGCAGTCGTCAGCAACTGGCCGGCCAACGCCTGATCACCGACAGCCAGAGCATGATCGACAACGTCTACCACAGCCTCAAGGGCCGGATCGCAGACGCCCAACAGGAGCTGTTGCTGATACGCACCGGCGATCGGGCGCAGAGCGATGCCCTGCTCAACGAACGGCGCGAGGCCATCCGCCAGAAACATCGCCAGTACCACAAACAGTCACTGTCGCTGCGCACCAGTCAGATGCTGCTGGACAAGCAGAGACCGTCCCTCATCCAGGTCATCAGCCCGGAGCGGCTGGCCCGGGAAATCGACCACACCCGCCAGAAACTGACCAACAGCTGGACCACCCTGGGGTTGTCCCGCTCCATGGCACACCTGTTCGATTGGCTGGACCACCAGATGGGCCACCTGGAGCGAGAAGTGGAGCGTACCAACCGGGTACTGGACTCCATTTACCAGCGCCCCGAGCATGCCATTGACGCCGACCAGACCCCAGCCAACTACCGGCTGGACCTCGCGGACCAACGCCGGCAGTTGCGCCAACTGCACCATCAGGCCGACCAGTTCCGCGCCTCGCTGGACAGTCTGTTGAGCCTCAAGGGGCCACTGATTCAGCGTTTTGTCAGCACCCTCGTCCAGGAGGCCCGGACGCTATGGCATCAGCTCTACAACATCATTGATCACTGGCTGAAACAGGCCCTGGTGCCGCTGTTTCAGCGTAACCAGTATCAACGGCAGTTGCTCGAACACCATATGTTGCGCCTGACCCGCATGCGCCGGGAACAACAGGACCAGGCTCAGCAGGTGAGCACCCTGCGCGACAATATCGACCAGATGGAGCGCGCCCTGGCAGACCTCCAGGCGGTGCGCGAGCAGACCCAACCCGCCATGAATCAACCGGAGCATCAGGCCACGGTGGTTCCCCTGCACCGCCCCCGGGCGGCTCAGACCGCCCCCTGATCCGGACCGCATCGCTTGCAGCATTCCCGGCGCAACCTTAGACTTGCGGGTTTACTCTCCATCCAGGACTGAGATTGCCAATGCCCGACACCCTGCCCGACGACTCGGTGGGTCTGGTCACCCCCCAGACTCTGGAGTTCACTGAGCCGCTCACGCTGGCCTGTGGCACCACGCTCGAGCGCTACGAGCTGGTGTACGAGACCTATGGCACCCTCAACGACGACCGCTCCAATGCGGTACTAATCTGTCACGCCCTGTCCGGTAACCATCACGCCGCCGGCTACCACAGCATGGACGATCGCAAGCCCGGCTGGTGGGACAACTACATCGGCCCGGGCAAAGCCATCGACACCAACAAGTTTTTTGTGGTCTGCCCCAACAACCTCGGCGGCTGCAGCGGCTCCACTGGCCCGCGCAGCACCAACCCGGCCACCGGCAAGCCCTGGGGACCGGATTTTCCCATGCTGCGGGTACGTGACTGGGTCGAGAGTCAGGCCCGTTTATCCGATGCGCTGGGCATTGAACGCTGGGCCGCCATCGTCGGCGGTAGTCTCGGCGGCATGCAGGTGATGCGCTGGGCTCTGGAGTATCCGGACCGATTGGGTCACGCGGTAGTGATCGCCTCGGCAATGAAGCTGAGCGCCCAGAACATTGCCTTCAACGAAACCGCCCGGCAGGCGATCATGTCCGACCCGAACTTCCTTGACGGGCGCTATCTGGAGCACAACACCCTGCCCCGCAGCGGGCTGGCGGTGGCGCGTATGATTGGCCATATCACCTATCTGTCCGATCACGCCATGGGCGAGAAATTCGGTCGGGAATTGCGCAGCGGCAGCTTTGTGCGCGGTCAGCACGATCCGGTGGAGTTTCAGGTGGAGAGCTATCTGCGCTACCAGGGCGACAGCTTTGCCAATAACTTCGATGCCAACAGCTATATTCTGATTACCCGAGCGCTGGATTACTTCGACCTGGCCCGGGAATACGACGACAATCCGGTCCAGGCCTTTGCCGAGGCCCGCTGCCGGTTTTTTGTGGTGTCCTTCAGCAGCGACTGGCGCTTCTCGCCCCAGCGCTCCCGGGAAATTGTCGACGCTCTGCTCGGCGCCCGCCAGCCGGTCACCTACACCGCCATTGATTCGCCCTACGGCCACGATGCCTTCCTGCTGCCCAGCGAACGCTACCGGGAGGCCTTCACCCGCTACATGGCGGGCGTGGCCCGGGACGCGCAGCGCCAGGAGGCCAAGGCATGAACGGAGCCCCCATGCGACTCGACCAGACCGAAATTCAGCACTGGATTGCCGAGGGCAGCCGCATTCTCGACCTGGGCTGCGGCGACGGCACCCTGCTCAAGTATCTGCAGGAGACCAAGAACACCTCCGGCTACGGCCTGGAGATCGGCGCCGACCAGATCAACGCCTGCATCGACAAGGGCCTGAACGTCATTGAGCAGAACCTGGATGACGGCCTGGGCAATTTCGCCGACCAGAGCTTCGATACCGTGATCATGGCTCAGGCCATCCAGACCATGCACTACCCCCATAAAGTGCTGGATGAAATGCTCCGGGTGGGCAAGGAGTGCATCGTCACCTTCCCCAACTTTGGCCACTGGAAAGCCCGTTGGCACCTGGCGGTGCGTGGCCGCATGCCGGTGTCCGACCTGCTGCCCTTCGAGTGGTACGATACCCCCAACATCCATTTCTGCACCTTCCGGGATTTCGAGGTGCTCTGCCGGGACAAAGGCATCACCGTGCTGCACCGCCAGGTGGTCAACGAAGCGTCGCCGAACTTTCTCAAGGATGTATCGCCCAACCTGTTTGGCGAGACCGCGATTTACCACCTGCGCCTCGGTGACCGGGCCGGTCAGTAGACCGGTCTTCGCTTCAGCCACCCCCAAACCGGGAGTCAGCCTCCATGGGATTGCGACAGCCCTTCGGTCTGTACAACATCCGCACCGCGCTGCTGGCGTTTGTGCTCGCGCCCTTTCTGTTGATCATGATCACCACCGCCGGCTTCAGCCTGCGCCAACTGGAGCAGACAGCGGAAACCGATATGGAGGAGGAAATCGAGCTGATCGCCCGCTCCATTCGCCGCCCCCTGAGCTACGCACTGGAAAATGGCCACGAGGAAACCCTGCGTCGAACCGTGACCTCGGCGGGGGATATCGGTCGGGTGTACGGCGTCTATGTCTACGACGAGCAGGGCAACCGCATCACCGCCCAGGGCCCGAGCAACGTACAGGTACAGGACATTGAGGCCGCCAGCCTCGCCTCCCGGGGCAGCGAGCAGAGCGCCTTTGAGGAAATCGGTGGTGAGGCGGTATTTTCCTACTTCATGCCCCTGACCGA
Organism: Marinimicrobium sp. UBA4509; assembly: GCF_002388575.1. NCBI lineage: Bacteria > Pseudomonadati > Pseudomonadota > Gammaproteobacteria > Cellvibrionales > Cellvibrionaceae > Marinimicrobium > Marinimicrobium sp. UBA4509. Next base: position 18,706 of record NZ_DGMV01000033.1, on the reverse strand, counting down.
CAGTGGGGGGCGGATCCACGGGTTACTCCAGGTCACCCGGCGAGGCAGCGACTTCGTCCAACAGATTCGCGCCTTCCGTACCCGGGCGATCAGCATTCTGGCCGGTTCGGCCCTGCTGGTGCTGATTCTGGTGTGGATCGGCTATCAGCGCGCCATTGGTCGCCACATCCAGTCCATGGGGAGCGGTATGGCCACCGTCGCCAGCGGCCGCCGGGACCATCGCCTGGATACCGAGGGCCCCACCGAGCTGCGCTTCCTGTCCGAAGGCATCAATCGGATGCTCGACAGCATCGTCGCCTCCGAGCGGGAAATCACCACTCGTCGGGAACGGGAATACCAACTCAAACACCAGCTACACCAAGCCGAAAAACTGGCCGCCATCGGACGTTTTGCCGCCGGGGTCGCGCACGAGTTGGGCACCCCCTTGAGCGTGGCCGACGGTAAGGCCCAGCGCGCCCTGCGCCGAGCAACCCCCGAGGATGCCAAAACCCTGCAGGACATCCGCCAGCAGCTGCAGCGCATGGAGCGGATCATCCGCCAGCTGATGGATTTTGCCCGCCCGGTGACCCCCGAGCACCGGGAAGTCCGCTTGACCGATCTGATGCAATCCTCCCTGCAGCAGGTGGAAGAGGAGCGTCGCAAACAGGTGGTCGACATCCAGGTTCAGGCGTCCGAGGCCCCCTGCCCCGCACTCAATGCCGATCGCCTGCGCCTGGAGCAGGCACTGATCAACCTGCTGCGCAACGCCGTGCAGGCCACCCCCAACGGCCTCGTCCGGCTGAGTTGGCACTGCACGGCCGACGCCGTGCAGCTCGTGGTGGAGGACAACGGCCCGGGCATCGACCCCTCGATACGCGAACAGCTGCTCGGACCCTTTGTCACCACCAAGCCAGTGGGGGTCGGCACCGGGCTCGGGCTGGCAGTGGTCAACGCCGTGGTCACCGAGCACGGTGGCCGTATCGACATCGGCACCAGCGAGCTCGGCGGGGCCCGCTTTGATCTGACCATCCCCTTTCAGCCCCCGGCCGACTCGCCGTCCGCCCTGAACGCACCTGAGGTAACTCCCAATGCCTGACACCCCCAGTGCCGCTCCCGTGGACATTCTGGTGATCGAGGATGACCCGGACTTGCGTCAATTGTTGCTGGAAGAGCTCACCGATGCCGGTCACCGCTGTGCCGGCAAGGGGGATCTGGCCAGCGCCCGGCAGTGGCTGAGCGAGGAGGCGCCCAAACTGGTGGTCAGCGACCTGCATCTGCCCGATGGCAACGGTCTGGACCTGCTCGAAGAGTTGCGTCAGTTGCCCGTCCGCCCGAGTTTTATCGCCATCACCGCCTTTGGCACCATCGATCAGGCGGTGGATGCCCTCAAACGCGGCGCCGATGACTTTCTGACCAAACCCCTGGACCTGGACCACTTTACCCTGTCCATCACCCGCACTCTACAGCGCCAACAGTTGGAGCAGGAGCTGAGCTACTATCGGCGCCTGCTGGATCAGGGCGAGTTTCACGGCATGATCGGGCGCAGCCCGCGCATGCGCCAACTGTTCACCCAGATACAGCAGGTAGCCCAGGCCGGCGGCCCGGTGCTGGTGACCGGAGAGAGTGGCGTGGGCAAGGAGCTGGTAGCCCGCGCCATTCACCGGGAAAGCGATCGTCGGGATGGCCCATTCATTGCGCTCAACTGCGGCGGCATTGCCGCCAACCTGCTGGAAAGTGAACTGTTCGGCCATGCCGCGGGCGCCTTTACCGGCGCCAGCAAGGCCCGGCGCGGCCTGTTTGCTGCCGCCGACGGCGGCACCCTGATGCTCGATGAGATCGGCGAAATGCCCATGGAGATGCAATCGAGCCTGCTGCGGGTACTGCAGGACGGTCGGGTGCGGCCAGTGGGCAGCAACACCGAACAGGACCTGAACGTGCGCATCATCGCCGCCACCAACCGGGAGCTGCCCGATGAGGTCAGCGAGGGGCGCTTTCGGGAGGATCTCTACTACCGGCTGGAAACCTTCACCATCGAAGTGCCGCCACTGCGCCAACGCGGCGATGACCTGGAGCGGCTTATCGCGCACATGGTGCACCAGTTCAACCAGCGCCGTCAGCAACCGGTGGACGGCCTGAGTGGCGAGGCGCTCAACCTGCTCAAGCGCTACCCCTTCCCGGGCAATGTGCGCGAGCTGTCCAATATCATCGAACGTGCGGTCACTTTCTGCTCGGAGCGCCTGATCGGGCCCGAACACCTGCCCGAGCGGATTCACCAGGCCACGCCAACCCCGGAGCCCGCCTCCGGCGACTCTTGGCAGCCCCCCACCGGCGAGGGCGAGCTGGTGTCGCTGGATGCAGTGGAGCGCAGTTACATCCACTATGTGCTCGATCAGGTGGACGGCAACAAAAAGCGCGCCGCCGATATTCTCAACATCGGTCGCCGCACCCTCTACCGCTGGCTGGAAACCGACGCGTGAATTTGCCTCTCTGAGCAGCTTGCGCCCATCCGACACACTCAAGGGTGAGTCAAATTGGCACATGAGCGAAAGGGCACAGTGACCCAGTCCACACACAGCAGGCCGCAACCTAAACAAAACCCATACAGATCAAAGCGTTATAAATTTTTTGGACTTCTGGCACGGGCGTTGCGATAAACCCGGGTACGCAACACAACTAACGGGTTTTTGAAAACCCACACTCTGTTTCACTGTGAGGAGAAACTTATGCGTACCATCAAACATCCCGTACTCGCTCTGCTGGCGTCTGTTGGTCTGCTGTTCGGTGCAGCGACCGTTTCCGCCCAGGGCGAAGCGCAAGCCCCGCAGGCCCAGCCTCAGGCTCAAGCAATGGACGTAAGCGAAAACCAGGTGGAAAGCTTCGTGGACGCCTACATGGCGGTTCAGGGCATCAACCAGGAGTACACTCAGAAGCTTCAGGCGGTGGAAGATCCCGAGAAAGCCACCGAACTGCAGCAGGAAGCCCAGACCAAGATGCAGGAAGCAGTGAGCGATTCCGGTCTGTCCATCTCTGAGTACCAGCAGATCGCCAACCAGGCCGGTCAGAGCGAAGAGCTGCGCAGCCAGATTGAGGCGGAGCTGACAGCGCGTATTGAACAGGACTCCTAAAACGGAGCAGACCAACACGCATCGATAACGGGGCCAGACGGCCCCGTTTTTTTGTATTCCAACCTTATGCCAAAGACCCACCGAGTAAGGTAGACTTTCTCCTGGTCGTGCTCGCGTCCGAACCCTTGTCATTCGAAGCCGGAGAACCCACATGTCACGCCTGCTGTCCCTGACCGCCCTGCTAGCGCTGCTACTGTCGCCCCTGACCCATGCCCAGAGTGGCTCGGAGCGCTTTGGTGATTACCAGGTGTACTACAGCGTGTTCAACAGCACCTTCGTATTGCCCGACATCGCCAGCGTGCACAATCTGGTGCGCAGTGAAGACCGGGCCCTGGTCAACGTCAGCATTGCCCGCGCCGACGGAGGATTGGGCCTACCCGCCAGACTGAGTGGTACCGCCAACAATCTGTTACAACAGAGCCAGACCCTCGAGTTCAAAGAGATCAGCGAAGGCGACACGACTTACTACATCGCTCCGGTGCGCCATCTCAATGAAGAGATGTACAACTTCCGGATTACCATTCAGCCCGAGGGCGCCGAGCAGAGCTTCGAACTGCGCTTCAGCCAAAAGCTGTACATTGAAAAGTAATTTCACCATCCACTGAGGAGCATGCATGCAGAAACTGGTACTCGCCAGTGGCAACCCCGGCAAACTGAAAGAGTTTCAACAACTGCTCGCCGATTGCGGCTATCAGGTCCTCTCCCAGGGCGAGTTCGGACTCGACAGCGCCGAGGAAACCGGCCTGACCTTTGTCGAGAACGCCATCCTGAAAGCGCGCCACGCCAGCGCCCAAACCGGCCTGCCGGCCCTGGCCGATGACTCAGGTCTGTCTGTGGATGCTCTGGATGGCCGCCCCGGCATCTACTCGGCTCGCTACGCTGGCCCGAAGGCCACCGACGCCGATAACAATGCTCGCTTGCTGCAGGAACTCGAGGGCGTCCCCGAGGCCGAGCGCGGCGCCTGCTATCACTGTGTGCTGGTGTTGATGCGCCACGCTGAAGACCCCACCCCGGTGATCGCTCAGGGCCAGTGGCGCGGGCGCATCCGCACCGGACCCAAGGGTGAGGGCGGCTTTGGCTACGACCCCCTGTTTCAGGTCCTCGAACGTCAGTGCAGCGCAGCGGAGCTGGGCAAAGAAGAAAAAGGCAAAATCAGCCACCGGGCCATCGCCACCCGGGCGCTGCTCGCCGGGCTGACCAACGGGGCGTCCTGACGCCCCGCACGCAAACGGACAATTGGCAATTGAAATTCACGCCAACCTGTGGCGTAATCCCAATTGTCGTACTAATAATAACGCCAGGGTTGAGGCGCCCCGTCATGGAGCAGTAGACGTGATGCCGACCGTAATGGCGTCGTGACATTCACATCTGCTCAAGAAGGACGGGCTGTACTCATGATGAAAACTCTCTCCGGCACTCGCGCCGATTCACTCCTGTTCAACGCTCTCTCCATACTCAGGGTCTGCTCTATCGCCTTGCTCACCCTACTTGCGCTTCCAACCGCCGCAGACTCACCGGAGTTGGAACAGCTCGCCTCTCTCTACGGTGTCGACCCTTCCCGGGAAATGGTCGCCATTTCGCCCAACGGTGAACTTCTGGCGTTTCGTACCCGGGATGGCGATAAAGACCTGATTCTGGTTCATTCCCTGAAGGAAGGAAAAAACATCACCGGTGCCCACGTCGGGGAAATGGACCCGCGGCGGCTGCATTTTGTCAGCGACCAATACCTGATCATGGTCGCCTCCAAGGAAACCCGTCTGATGGGCTTTCGGGGCCGTAACGAAATCAGTACCGCCTATGCGTTGAACGTCGAGACCGGCGACATCGAACAGTTGTTGCGCCCGGGCCATGTCATCTACGCCGGCCAGCAGGGCCTGGGGCGAATTCTCGGGATTTCCGACGACGGCCGGAAGTTGTACATGCCCGCCTATGTGCCCCGCTCCAAAACCGATCGACAACCCGATTACGCCCTGCTCGAAGTCGATATTGAGAAACCGCGCAATCCCAAGGTCCTGGAAGATGGCCACTCCTATACCGTGGACTGGTTCGTCGGGCGCAACGGAAAAGTCCTGGCGCAGGAGCGTTACAACGAAGACGACTATCAGCACGAGATTCTGGTGCGTGACGGCGATGACTGGCGGGTTATCTATTCGGACAACTCGCCGCGCACCGTGGCCTCGTTTATCGGAGAAACACCGGATCAGCAATCACTGGTGATGCTCAAGGAGGACTGGGATACCGGTCGACTCGAGTATTACCGATTGAACCTGAACAGTGGCAAGCAGGAACGGCTCGACCTCAACCGCAACGATAGCGACATCGCCAACGTCCGTCTCAACGCCGAGCGGGTCGCGATTGGCATCACCTACGCGGGCTTTAACCCCAGCTACCACTTTTTTGATGCCGTGCTGAATGATCGGGTGAGCAAACTTCAGGCACAGTTCAAGGGTCACTCCCTTTATGTGGTCAACGCCGACTCCGAGCTGAACAATCTGGTGCTGTATCTGGAGGGGCCCTCCACCGCCGGCGAGTTTTACCTGTCGCAGAAAAATCAACCGGTGCGTTTTTTGTTGAGTGCCTATCCCGGTATCAGCGAAGCCGAAGTGCAACCCTCGGTACCCTTTGAGTTCAAAGCCCGGGACGGATTGGTCATTCCCACCTTGCTGACCATTCCGCGGGTTCACGCCGCCAACCCGGAAAACCTGCCCGCCGTTGTGCTACCACACGGGGGGCCGGAATCTTACGATCGCCAGGAATTCGACGCGCTGGTTCAGTCGATTGCCGCCCGTGGCTATGCCGTCATTCAGCCCCAGTTCCGTGGCTCTTACGGCTTCGGATACGAGCATTGGGCGGCCGGTCTGGGCGAGTGGGGCCGAGCCATGCAGGATGACGTATCCGATGCGGTAAAAGCCCTGAGCAACGTCGGCTTTATCGATCCGGACCGGGTCTGCATTGCCGGCGCCAGCTACGGCGGTTACTCAGCCCTGGCGGGCGCAGCCTTTACCCCCGATCTGTATCGCTGTGCCATTTCCATACATGGGGTCAGCGACCTGAACGCCATGCTGGAACATGAAGAGAAGGACCTGGGCGAAGACCACTGGGTCATCGAATACTTCTCTCGCTCTATCGCCAAAAACTACTTCACCCCGGAGCGCTTGGCCGCTCACTCGCCCGCCAACTTCGCCAGTGGTATCAGCGCCCCGGTGCTGTTGGTCCACGGGGAAGAAGACGAGATTGTGCCGATTGAGCAATCAGAGCTGATGCTGGAAAAACTGCAGGCGGCCAACAAACCGGTGAAGTACCTGCCGCTGAAAGATACTGGCCACAGTTACGGTGAGGAGCCGGTGCGCCAGATGCTGATCGAGGAGGTACTGGCATTTCTGGATGAGCACCTGGCGCCCTCCGGGCAGACACTGGCAACGACGAACAGCGAGGCAGATTAGACTTCCGCCCTTCCGAGACAAGAGCGGCGGAGGTAAGGGAGGCGGAGGTCATGGTATAGTGACGGCCTGTTTTTAGTGAACCGCCGGATTGCCATGCGCCTCCCCCCGCTCTCGCTCTACATTCACATTCCCTGGTGCGTCCGCAAATGCCCCTACTGCGATTTCAACTCGCACCAGGCCGGTGACGCTCTACCCGAGGCAGAGTACGTCGCCGCCCTGGGGGCCGACCTGGCCGCCGAGGCTGATTTGGCTCAGGGGCGCGCCATCCAGACGGTATTTTTCGGCGGGGGCACGCCGAGCCTGTTTTCCGCCGAGGCGATTGGTCGGATTCTGGAAAACGTCGATCAGACGGTGGGACTGGCCTCCAATGCGGAGATTACCCTGGAAGCCAACCCCGGCACCTTCGAGCAGGCGCGCTTCAGTGCCTATCGCCGCGCCGGGGTGAACCGGCTGTCCATCGGGGTGCAGAGCTTTCAGGCCGAGCAATTGCACAAGCTGGGCCGTATTCACGGTCGCGATGAAGCGCTGGCCGCCGTGGCCATGGCCCGGCAGGCCGGCTTCGACAATATCAACCTCGACCTGATGCACGGGCTGCCAGAGCAGAGCACCGCGGCCGCCTGTGCCGACCTGCAACAGGCCATTGAACTGGCCCCCGAGCACCTGTCCTGGTATCAGTTGACCATCGAGCCCAACACCCATTTTTACAGTGCGCCCCCGCTGTTGCCGGTGGAGGATACCCTGGCCGATATCCAGCAGGCCGGCGAAGCCCTGCTGGCCGAGGCGGGCTACGGCCAGTATGAAGTATCTGCCTATTGCCAGCCCGGCAAGCCCGCCCGGCACAACCTCAACTACTGGACCTATGGGGATTATCTGGGCATCGGTGCCGGCGCCCACGGGAAAGTGACCCATCCCGAGCGCGGCGACATCACCCGGCGCTGGAAAACCCGCTTACCCGCTCACTACCTTGAGCGGGCCGCCGCTGCTTCGACCACGCCCGCGAACGCGGAGCACCCGATGCTCGCCGGGCAGGAGACCCTCAAGCCCGAGGACCTGCCACTGGATTACCTGCTCAATGCTCTGCGCCTGAACGAAGGCGTACCGGCGCAAGCATTCGAGGCGTACACCGGTCTACCTCTGTCCAGGCTGGACCCGGCCTGGCGCGACCTGGAACGCAAGGGACTGGTACATCCCAAGGACAAGCGCCTGTGTACGACCGACCTCGGGCGTCGGTTTCTCAACGACGTGCTGGCCGCTTTTTAGTGTTTCATTCTGCTAGCGGCTGCTGTCGGCTTCCAGGGCTTTGATCTGCTGATAGATCCCCTCGGCCTCTTCGGTCAATAAAGAGTAGGTTTTGATATCGCCACTGCGCTGGGCGAGCATGGCGTCCTTGAGGCGCTGTTCGTAGGCTTTCTGCAGCTTTTTACGGGGGTCTGACTTGAGCCAGCTCAACATGGTGGGTCACTCCTGAAGTTCGATAGTGTGACCAGTGTACGTGCCCTTTGCCCAAACGGACGAACCCTGATAGCCCATGGGGCCAACAGAAACTGGTGATTTCCCGTATCAGGGACTATGATACCGGTTACAGACCGACCTCTCATAATAGTAATAACGGACCGATTCCATGACTCGTACCATCAATCACGCCAGACTGCTGTTCTGGTCATTCACCGTCGCGCTGGGCGGCTTCCTGTTCGGGTTTGATACCGCCGTCATTTCCGGCGCGGAACAGGCCATCCAGGCACAGTGGGCGCTCTCGGATGCCCTGATCGGCCTGATGGTCTCATCGGCGTTGGCCGGTACGGTCATCGGTGCCATCTTTGGCGGCATTCCCTGCGACCGTTACGGGCGCAAGATAACCCTGTTCTGGATTGGAGTCCTGTATCTGGTCTCGGCACTCGGCTCGGCCCTCGCCCCCGATGCCTACAGCCTGATGCTGTTCCGCTTTCTCGGTGGGCTCGGCGTGGGCGCCTCCTCAGTGGCCGCCCCGGTATATATCTCGGAAATCGCCCCCACCGGTCTGCGCGGCCGCCTGACCGCCATGTTTCAGTTCAACCTGGTGTTCGGCATCCTGTGTGCCTATCTGTCCAACTACGGTGTGGCCAGTGCCGGGGGCGACTGGCGCATCATGCTGGGCGTGGAAGTGGTGCCCGCCCTGCTGTTTGTGATTCTGATTCTGTTTGTGCCCCGCAGCCCCCGCTGGCTGATCACCCGGCGCGCCGCCCACGACGAGGCTCGCCGAGTGCTCACGATGATCGACCCCAGCCGGGTCGAGCAGGCCCTGGCGGAGATTGAGCACAGCCACAAACAGAAGGCGCAGGGCAGCGAGCTCCGGGAGTTTCTGTCCGGCCGTTATCGCTGGCCGATTCTGCTCGCCTTTCTGTTTGCGTTTTTCAATCAGGTGTCCGGCATCAACGCGGTGATCTATTACGCGCCGCGCATTTTTTCCATGGCGGGCATGGAGAGCAGTGCCGCGCTCTTGTCCTCCGCCGGACTCGGGCTGGTGAACCTGGTCTTTACCCTGATCGGTCTGGCGCTGATCGACCGCTTCGGGCGGCGCTTTCTCATGTACATTGGCTCCTTTGGCTACATTCTGTCACTGACTAGCCTGGCCCTGATTTTTCATCTGGAAGCCTTCGGTGGCAGCCTGGTGCCGCTGCTGATTTTTGTGTTTATCGCCTCCCACGCAATCGGTCAGGGCGCCTGCATCTGGGTCTTTATTGCCGAGATCTTCCCCAACAGCGTCCGCGGTTACGGCATGTCCCTGGGCTCGGGCACTCACTGGGTATTTGCCGCCCTGGTCGCGTTCAGCTTTCCGTATTTTGCCGGCACCCTCGGCGGGGCACCGCTATTTGCTTTCTTCGCTGTCATGATGGTGCTGCAACTGCTGTTCGTGCGCTACCTGATGCCCGAGACCAAAGGTGTTTCACTGGAGGACCTGGAGGTCCAGCTCAGTCAAAAGCGGTAACCGGCCAGAGGGTGAAGTGCTACACTTAGTGCGAGCGCTTCGCCCACTCTGCCAGTGACCGACCTTCATGCTGCGACTGATTCGCTACACACGCGAAAACCCCATCGCCACCCGCCTGCTCGGGCTGATCATCCTGAGCAGCTCGGCCATCACTCTGGTGGCCATCCTGATGCAACTCTACTCAAGCTTTCACGACGACCTGTCGGCACTGGAAGAGCGCCTGGATCAGGTCCGCGTCAGCACCCTGGCGAGCATCACCAAAAGCCTGTGGGGGTTTGACCAGGATCAGTTGTCGATTCAGATCGACAGTGTGCTGGATGTAGAAGACGTGGTGCAGGTGAGCGTTTCCTGGCGCGACTGGAATAACGCCGAGCAGACCCTGATCGAGTACAAGGAGGGCACGACCCAGGCCGATATTGAAGCGCGTCCCAACCAGTATCTGATCAAGGAATACCCCCTGGTCTATCAGGACGAAAGCACACCCCGGCAAGAGCTGGGCACCCTGCAGATTACCGCCAGCCTGACCAACATCTATGACCGACTGTGGCAACGCACGCTGTTTATCGCCGGCGTACAGGGCACCAAAACTCTGATCATTTCGTTTTTCATCCTGTGGTTGGTGTACACCCTGCTGACCCGCCATATGGAAACCATCGCCCACTACGCCCGTCAGCTCCACCTGGATAACCTGACCACCCCCTTGCGCCTGAAACGCATCAAGCCGGATGACAACCCCGACGAGCTGGACAATGTCGTGGAGGCGATCAATCACATGCGGGAAACGCTGCTCGAGGATATCGAGCAGCGTCAGGCGATGGAGCTGGCGCTCCTGCACGAGCGGGAGGAGAAGGCCCGCAACGAGCGCCAGAAGTTGGCCGCCGAAGATGCCAACCGGGCCAAGAGCCAGTTTCTGGCCACCATGAGCCACGAAATCCGCACCCCCATGAACGGGGTGATCGGCATGTTGGACATGCTGCGGGACACGCCCCTGAACGACAACCAGAAACACTACCTGGATGTGATTCACCGCTCCGGGGAAACCCTGCTGGAAATCATCAACGACATCCTCGATTACTCGAAAATCGAGGCAGGCAAAATGCAGCTCGAAGTGGCCGCCTTTGATCTGGAGGACCTGATTGAAGACTGCCTGCGCCTGTTTGGTGCAACCGCCAACAAGCAGGGTATCGAACTGATGGGTGGCGTGGACCCGGATGTTCCCCGCAAACTCAAAGGCGACCCGACCCGGCTGCGCCAGATTCTGATCAACCTGCTTGGCAATGCCTTCAAGTTCACCAACAAGGGACACATTGTGCTGGAAGTCTGCCGGGCCGAGGACTACACCGACGAGCAACCGCGGCTGCTGTTTTCCATCCAGGATACTGGCATCGGGATTGCGCGCTCCTCGCAGACCCACCTGTTCGACTCGTTCAATCAGGAAGACACATCGACCACCCGGCAATACGGCGGCACCGGCCTCGGTCTCGCCATCTGTAAAAGCCTGGCTGAATTGATGGGCGGCACCATCGGCGTCGAGAGCGAGAAGGGGCGGGGCGCCCGCTTCTGGTTTACGGCCGCCTTCGAGTCCATGCCGGACCGCCAGAGGGCACAGGAGGAGAAAGCGCTGGCCATACTCAAGGGGCGCCGGCTGCTGTTTGTCGACCCCAGCCCACGCCTGGGGGACTTCCTCGCCCGCCACTGCAAACGTTGGGGTATGACTCTGGACTGCATTGCGTCCGGGGCCGACGCCATCGCTCGGCTGCACGGGATGAACGAGCAGAACAAAGCCATCGATTTTATTGCCATCGGCAGCCAGCTCGATGACATGGAGGGCATTGCGCTAGCCGAACAGCTCAAAGGCGATTCGATCGCCCAGGACATTCCCCGACTGCTGCTTGATGCGGGAGAGCTCGGCGCCGAGCCCGAGAATCTGGCGAACCTGGGCATTCACAGTGTGCTGCACAAACCGTTTTCTGCCCGCAGCCTACGCCGCCGGCTGATCAGCATGCTGGGCGAAAACCTGGAGGATGAGAACACCCAGGTGCCGACGCCCACCGACTATCAGCAATTCGCCCACCTGAGGGTGCTGGTGGCTGAAGACAATGCCGTCAACCGGATGGTGATCAATGGGTTGCTGGGCAAGATGGGTATCGACGCGCGGCTGGTGGAAGACGGCCTGGCCGCCTATGAGGCCGCCTGCCGGGGAAGCTACGACCTGATCCTGATGGATTGCGAAATGCCGGAAATGGATGGCTTTGAAGCCACCCGCAGCATCCGCGAGCACGAGCGCCATCACAACCGTCCGGCGATTCCCATTGTGGCGTTGACCGCCCACGCCCTGCAGGAACACCGTGAAGAGGTATTCGCCTCGGGCATGAACCATTATCTGGGCAAGCCCATCACCCTGGCTAAGCTGTATCAGGCCTTCGAAAAGATGGGCCTGAACCGGCACGGCGGAGAGGCCTGAGTCTAACGAGGGCCCGCTATTTGGGCATGGCCACTTCCGGGCGGTGCACCTCACCGGGCGTGACCGACTCCTCGGCCATTTTTTCCCGGGCCCACTGCCGATCCTCCCGATCGGCGTCCAGCCCTTCTTGCGGCCGTGCGTTGGGGCGATAGACTAGACGCACCAACACCGGAAAGTGGTCTGAACCAAAAGCCGGCAGACGCCGGAGGTTTTCCAGCACAAAGTGCTCGCTGTGAAACAGGTGATCCAGAGGCCAGCGCAACAACGGAACCTTGGCGTGAAAACTGTTGCACATGCCCCGCCCGATACGTGGATCCAACAGGCCACTGATTTTGCGGAACAGGCGGGTGGTCGCGGACCAGGCCACATCGTTCAGGTCGCCAGTCACAATCACCGGTGAATCACTTTCCGCCACACTGCGACCCACCACCAGCAGCTCCGCATCGCGCTCCGAAGAGGTTTCATTTTCGGTCGGGCTCGGCGGCGCCGGATGCAGGCAATGCACCACAATTCGTTCACCGGAGGGCAACACCACTTCGGCGTGCATGGACGGTACATCATCTTCCACCAGAAACTGAATTGCCACATTCTCCAACGGATAGCGGGAGTAGACGTGCATACCGTAGAGGTTATCGAGGGGGCACTTGATGGTGTAGGCATAATCCGTTTCGAGGACATCGAGCTGTTGCTGCCACCAGCGGTCGGACTCCAGGGTCACGAGAAGGTCGGGTTGATGCTCCTTAACCAGAGACAGCAATCGCTGGGCCTGGCGATTGGGCGTGAGGACATTGGCGGTCATGATGGCGATGCGGTTGGCCCGATCCGACTCACTCAACGAACCCACGCCGCGAACCTCTTTGGGATGCAGGCGGGTGTAGGGCAGGATCCACCAGGCGTGATAGGCGAAACAGGCCGCGCTGATCAACGCCATGGCCCAGCTGTGCCCGGCGTCCGAAGGTGGCAACCACCAGGGCAGCAGCACCAGAAGCAACGCTAACAAGGCCAGCTGTAAACGCGGAAAATCCAGCCCCCGAATCCACCAGCGATCGTGCCGCAACACGGGCAGAACGGTCAGCAGTACCAACAGCGTCACCGCCACCCACAGGCTTGCCAGCATGATTGAATCCCTTTGTTCGCCTCAATAGTGCGATGAGCCTAAGCGATCCATGGCATGCTGGCAAGGTAGCGGGTCTCAGTGCTTAGCGGGCCTGCTCCAGAAGCGGTTTCAGCCGCTCATAGGGCACAAACCCGGGCACCACTTCATCCCCCGCCACCAGGCTCGGGGTGCCGCGCAACCCAAGGCCGGTGAAGACGCCGTAGTTTTCCTGCACCTGGGCACCCTGGCCGGCACTGCGCTCAAGCTGCGCTTCGGTCTCCGTGGCCTTGGCCACATCGCGCAGGGAGCGGGCGGTGTGCATGCCACTTTTGCCCATCAGGCGCCGATGGACCTCGGGGAACTTACCCGGCGCCTCCTGCCAGACCTGCATGGCAAACTGCGCCGAGTTGGTATTCAGCCCCTCGACGCTCTGCTGGCGCAAAGGCAGAAAGACGTTGATGACTTTCAGGTCGGGATACTCCTCAATGGCTTGCGCCAGCACCGGCTCCAGGCGTTTACAGAACGGGCAGTTGTAGTCATTGAAGACCACCAGCACCCGCTCGCCTTCGAGATTCCCCAGCGCCGGGTGACGGGCATCGTTCATCCACTCGCGCTGATCCTCCAGGGCCGTGGCGGAATTTTTCTGTTGCTCCAGGTGGCGCTGCACGCTGGTCACCAGGGAGTCGATGATCTCGGGATTATCCCGCAGCAGGGTATCCAGGGTTTTGAGCTGTTCCTCCTGGGTTTCGGTCAGCGAGTCGGCCCACGCCAGCGGCGCGAGCAATACAGTGGCCAGCACCAGGGTGCTCAGACGGTTCAAAAAAGTCATGATCATGATTGTTCTCCAGAACAGGATTTATGAGGCCCACCACAGCCGCAGCCACAGGCCCGGCGGTGTGGTGATGCCCACGGTAAAAGAGGAAATTTCGCCCTTGCGGACAATCGCAATAGAGGGGGTGGCGGCTATGCCCCAGGCGCGCGCGAGCTCGCCCCGGGGATCATTGACCACCGGGAAGTCGTAACCCTTGGCGCTCATAAAGCGGGCCAGGCGACGGTTGTCACCGGAGGTCAGGGCGACCGACACCACGGTGTGGTCCTCGGCCAGCCAGTCGACGGTGGGCGACACCAGTTTGCACACGCCGCACCAGGTAGCCCAGAAATAAACCAGCACGGGGCGCTCCTCACTGAGCGCCGCCAGGTCGACGGTCTCTCCGGTCAGGGTATGCATGGGCCAGTCCGGCAGGCCCTGGTCCGGCACCGATCGGCTGCGCCAGGCGTCGGACAGGGTGGAGACCAGGGCAAACAGCAGTACAAACACCGCCACTTGACGCAGCCAGCCCAACCAGCGCCGTGTTGATCGTTCCGGTGTCGCCGTCATGGTGCCCCTCCAGACTCGGATTGATCGCCCGCCTGAGCCAGCGCCGCCAACACCTGATCGGCGGTCAACACGGTGGGCAGGTCGATGCCCTCCGGCGCGCCCGGCCCATAGACGCGATTGAAGGGCACACCGTACTGCCCCTGCGCCTTCAGGTACGCACTGATGCGTTCATCCGGCCGGGTCCAGTCGGCCCGCAGGCGCCGGATATCCGACTCGCCCAGGGCGCTATAAACCGGCTCCTGTCGTAGCACCCCCAGCTTGTTGGCCTGACAGGTGATGCACCAGTCCGCAGTCACATCGACAAACACCGTCTGCCCATCGGCTACCGCGGGCGCAATCGCCTCGCGCTCAAAGGTCTCCCAGGCATGGTCCTCGGGCAGCGGCTGACCCCAGTGCCCCAGCGCCAGACTGCCGAGCAGACCCACACCGAGCAGCGACGGCAGACCGGCGGCGAGAGTGACCCCCAGCGCCCGCCCGCCTTTGCGCCGGTAAACCAGCCACAGAGCGGGCAGCGCGAGTATCAGCAGAACCAGAACCAACGCGAAAGCGCTTAAAAAGTTCATCCAGAGACTCAGCAACCAGACACTGGTGGCCCCCATCAGAGCGCCAAACAATACTTTGAGCCAGTGCATCCAGGGTCCGGGACCGGGCAGCCAGCGCACCACACCGGGCCAGAGGGCGATCGCCAACCAGGGCACCGCCATGCCCACCGCCAGGGCGGTAAAGGTCGTCAGCAGTTGCAGGGCGTTGGCGCCGAGGGCGAAGGCCACGGCGGTCCCGAGAAAGGGCGCGGTGCAGGGCGTGGCCAGGAAGGTGGCAAACACGCCTTGGACAAAGTGGCCCCACAAGGAATGGCCGCCCCGTTGCGCCATCCAGTTACCCAGCCCGCCGGGTAGACGCAGCTCGAACAGCCCCAACAGATTCAACGCGAACAGCCAGGTGACCACCGTCAGCAGGCCAATAAACCAGGGGCTCTGAAATTGAATGCCCCAACCCAGAGCGCCACCGGTCAGTTTCAGCACCAGCAGAAAGGCCGCCAGCAGCCAGAACGACACCAGTATCCCCAGCGCCGAGGCGAGAAACTGCCCCCGCACCTGGCGTCTATCCCGCCCCGAGGCGCCCACCAGGCTGTGCAACTTCAGGCCCAGCACCGGCAGCACGCAGGGCATGGCGTTCAGAATCAGGCCGCCGAGCAGCGCGACACCGATGATCTGCCAGAGGGCCAACCCGGCCTCCGGCGCGATCGGTGCGCTGGCCGCCTCCAGGGTCACCGGGTACTCCGCCGCCAGGGATTGATCGAGCAGGGTCAGAGACAGGGTTTCCCCCACCCAGTCCGGCGCCTCGGCCCAGAACTCCGGCTGAAACAGGGCGGTCAGGGTGGTGCCATGCACGGTGATCTGCGGTTTCTGAAACAGGGTTTCATCGGCACCCGGGAAGTCGCCATCGAGCAGCACATCCGGCCGGGACCAGCCCGCCGGACGCTCCAGGGTGGCGCGCAGATAACCCGAACTTTCATCCCACGCCAGAGACGTCACCTCAATTCCCGGCAGAGCTCGGGGCACTTGGCTCAGGGCCTGGTTATAGACGTGTAATTGCTCATCCAAGGGCTGGAGGGAATCGGGGTCCACATCCAGGGTCAGGTCGTAATCGGTCAGCACACAGATATCGGTGCAACTGGACAGGGTAAAGCGCCCCTGCAGCCGCATCGGCTGATCGGCCCGCTCGGGGTGAATCTCCAACGGGAAGCCCACCTGCCCCCGATAGCCCACCGTGTCGATGCCCATCAGGTCAAAGCGCTCGGGCGCGGGCCAGCGCCACCGGACTCGTTCGAGATTTCGCGAACCGGACCAGTCCATGGCCGGTGCCACGCCCCCCTCACCGGGCGAGCGCCAGTAGGTTTTCCAGTCACCGTCCAGACGCACTTCGAGTAGCGCGCTCAGGCGCCCGTCGTCGTGCCGCTGACCGGTCAGAGAGAGGCGCACCTGCGCCTCGGGGTGTTGTTCGGTACTCAGCCAGCCCGTGGTCGGGGCGGCGGAGACCGAGGTCGCCCAGGCGAGCAACAGGCTCGCCCAGATCAACCATCGAGAGAAAAGCATAACGTGTCTCCAAACAGAATCGATCGTATAGGGTGCAAACTCGCCCGGTACGGCCGGGCGAGCGGTTCAATCGACGCTATTCGCGAAACACACAGAAGAGCAGATGCCGCCGACGCGGCGGGACAATGGGCTCGGACAGACGCCAGCGACCCCCTTTACCGGCCGCCAGCCCGATCAGCAGCCAGAGCAACAGCAGACAGGTGGGCAGAAACAGGTCCGCCTGGAACACCTGGCTCTGCAGCCACTGTTCGGTCAGATCGCAGTCGCCGTGCTCGGGGTTGAGGTCAACGGGAATCGACGCCAGATCGGCGTTCAGGATGGGCGCAAACTCGGGCTCCGCTACCGAGCGCTCATACAGCTCGGCCTTCAGCGGGCACAGCGAGGCCGCCGCCAGAGGCTGGCTCCAGCACAGGACCAATACCAGTCCGGCCGCCAGTAGCGACCAGAGAGCATTGCGTTTTGAGGCGGCGCGATTCAACATAGGTTCAGGATACGGCAGCAATCCGGGTAGCCGCTAAGACTACTGGATGCCGGCAAGGTTCTCAAATCTCCCCAACCGACCTCACCCATGACCGACACGGCCGATTACACGTTCTCCCCCATTGGCATCATTCGCTCCCCCTTTGTGGAGAAGTTCGGCATTCCGCGCCAGCCGGGCCTGGCCCCCGCGGTCCGGGCCCAACTCGAGCTGCTACCTCCGTACAACGACCCTCAGGCGCTGGCGGGGCTGGAGCACTGCTCGCACCTGTGGCTGCAGTTCGTGTTTCACCGCCCTCCGAGCGACCAGTGGCGCCCCCGGGTCCGCCCCCCGCGCCTGGGCGGTAACCGCAGTCTGGGCGTATTCGCCACCCGCTCGCCCCTGCGCCCCAACCCCATCGGATTGTCGGTGGTGAAGCTGGAGGGGGTGAAGCAGGAAAGCGGCAAACTGTGGCTGGAGTTGTCGGGCATTGACCTACTCGACGGCACGCCGGTGCTGGATCTCAAGCCTTACGTGCCCTACACGGATTCGCTGCCGGAGGCGGAGAACCGCTTTGCGGATAGCGCCCCGGAGTGGGTGGAGGTGGTGTTCATGCCGGAGGCGGAGGCCGGGTGCCGGGTGTTGGGTGCTCGCACGGGTGAGGATTGGGAGGCGCTCGTGCGCCAGATTCTGCAGCAGGACCCCCGCCCCCAATACCAGAAGCCGGACCCGACCCGACGCTACGGCATGACTCTCAAAGACGCCGAGGTGCGCTGGTTTTACCAACCTGACGACAGCGGCAACCACCGGTTGATTGTCACAGAAGTCCTTCCGCACTGATCGATATAATCTGTCGCAAATACACACGATGCGATCACTTTTGAGGTGGTTTGGGTCACGTCCGGCCCGCTGTGTGGTGCACTCTTCCCGGACACGCCGTTCATACATCCCTGTAGGCTCGGATCGCCGGTCCCCGGCTCCACGGTCCGGGAAGAGTGCACCACACATCGGCCCTCAGTGCCGGTAGCACCCAATGGTGGCGTAGGGCGGATAAGCGAAGCGCATCCGCCGTCACCCATCGTCGAGCCCCTCGGAAACGTCACGTGTATTGACGGCGGGTGCGGCCTCCGGCCTTACCGCGCCCTACGCCAACCTTTGGTCTTCGTTAGCACTGAGGCCTGCCGTGGGTTATACCACTTCGAGACTCTCTGAGGCATGGATGCCGATGAGAAGCCTCCAAGGGCCGCTCCTTGGCATCCATGCCATCGCGGCA
>NZ_DGMV01000033.1:0-210 GCF_002388575.1 Marinimicrobium sp. UBA4509 | reverse complement strand
TTATCGTATAACACACGGCAGGCCGGACTGGATCGAACCCACCTATGCAGGAACTTGTGGTATTATGCGGGCCCTTTTTCATCCCCTCCCCCGCAGGGTCAATGCCAACCCGAATCCGCTGAGGTGACTGCGTTCATGAGCAAAAAGTCATTGGACAAAAGCAAGATCAAGTTTCTGTTGATGGAAGGTGTCCACCAATCCGCCGTCGAC
>NZ_DGMV01000035.1:52156-56349 GCF_002388575.1 Marinimicrobium sp. UBA4509 | reverse complement strand
CGATTAATCAGAGTTTCCTTAAGGGCGGTTCTGCTAGTATCCCTGCATCATAAGTAAATCGATAAGGGGTCGTTATGAACCGTCTTTCCCGCCTGTGCCTGTCGGCACTCCTGTTGTTCACTCTGGTGGCCTGCGCCACGTCCTCCGATCAGCCCAATGAGGCCAGCGTCCGCACCTGGGAGATGCAGCAACTGGTTTTCCACGCCGAGAACCCCTACGACAACCCCTACATCGAAGTGGACGTCTGGGTGCAGCTCAAGGGGCCCGATTTCGACAAGCGGGTGTACGGCTTCTGGGACGGCGGCAACCGCTTTGTGGTGCGCCTGGTGGCCACGGCACCGGGGGACTGGTCCTGGGAAGTCGGTTCAAACCAGCCGGACGATGCCGGGTTGAACGATCGCAGCGGGCGCTTTACCGCCACCGGCTGGAGCGAAGCGGAAAAGCGGGAGAACCCCAACCGGCGCGGGTTTGTGCGCGTCAGCGACAATGGCCACGCGCTGGAATACGCCGATGGCACGCCGTTTTTTATGGTGGGCGACACCTGGCTGGCGGGGTCCACCTGGCGGCTGCCGTTCCGCAACGCCGCCACGTCCGATGAGTACGAACCCGGTCCCGGCATAGGGTTCGAGGATGCGGTCAATTACCGCAAGAACCAGGGGTTCAATTCCGTCAGTATGATCTCGGCGTTCCCCAACTGGGAGGCGGACCTGAACCCGAGCACCTATGCCGATGAGAACGGTATTTACCTGCGCAACGCCTGGGAGAAGTTCGGCTACGATGTGTCCGATGAGCAGGGCACCGATGCGTCGGGTGGCGTAAGTTACTGGGGCACCTTCACCGCCAAGAATATGCGCGATGAGTACGGTCATCTGCCGTTTGCGCCCTCCGACCAGCACCCGGGGGTGTCGGACTTCAATCGTCTGACGCCGGCTTACTTCCAGAGCCTGGATAAAAAAATGGCGCACCTGTCCGAGGTCGGTTTTGTGCCGCTGCTGGAAACCGTGCGTCGGGATGTCGGCCCGTCCTGGGATGCCTATTTTGATTTCAAAGAGAGCTTTGCCCGCTTCGCGCAGTATCTGATTGCCCGCTATGGGGCCTACAACTTTGTGTTCAGCGGCATTCACCTGGACTGGGTGCCGGAAGACTTCAGCCTGACCGCCGATCAGTTTAACGAGGCGCTCACTTACCACCAGGAGACCTATGGTCGCCCGCCCTTTGGTCAGATTCATACCGTGTTGATCGATCGGGCCACTCATACCACCCTGGGCTCCGGTGATGAGGTGCCCTGGCTGGATATGCACAGCGTGGGTAACAAGCCCCGGGATCATCGGGTCGGGGAAAACCTGGAGGCGCAGTTCTTCCTGGAAAATCCGCCCAAACCGACCATCAACTTCGAGCCCTATTACACCGGTTGGCTGCATGAGATCAATAAACCCGGTGGGGAAGAGCCTCCGCCCAACTCGCAACGGGACAATTATTTTGCCCGGGCGCAGATGTTCGGCTCAGTGTTGTCCGGTGGCTTGGCAGGGCACGTACACGGCACCGCCGCCTACGATATCACCACCACGGGCGAGCCCGATGGGGCGCGGCCGCATATCTGGGATGCGCTGCGCTATCAGTCAGCGAATTATATGCAGCACCTGGAGAGCTTTATGCTCTCCGAGGGTAAGCGCTATCAGGATCTGGTTCCCGTCACCGCCGACATCGCGCCGCGTAAAGCACCCAATGCACCGGAGGATGGTCTGGACGGATGGTCTTATATGATGCGCACCGCCGAGGCGGATCTGGCGATGCTGTATTTTGAGAATGCGTCGGTGGCGCCCAGGCTCAGCGGATTCACGCCCGGTGCGTCTTATGCCATGCAGTGGTTTGATCCGATCAGCGGTGATTGGCTCAATCGGATGTCTGTGATGGCGAATGAATCGGGTGAAATTGAGATTGCCGCCTTCCCCGCCGGTTCGGCTCTGGCGGAGCGGGATTGGGCGTTGAAGTTGAAGCGCCAATAGTTTGTGTGGATGTGATGTCAGGGCTGTGTCGGATTACGCGCTGGGCGCTAATCCGACCTACGAGTCTGAGATCACACGTCCAGTGACGATCAGCACCACCCGGTGCCCCGTAGGGCGGATAAGGCCGAAGGCCGCATCCGCCGCTCCTCGGTATGCGCTACCAATCAATACCCAACCCGATCCGCATAAGAAATGATTTTCTCTCCGTAGCTCCCGCCCCAACTGTAGCCGTTACGCCGCTCTGCAGAGATCTCCATGATGTCGTAATACTTGCCGCCATCCCGATCACTGAAGAAGCCTTCGTTGGTATTCAGGTCGTAGAAGCGGTACCACATACGGTCGCCTTCGCTGTAGACAATCTTCTCTTCCACCGAGCTGTCGTACCGGTGGTCGTCCAGATAGGTGCCCTCGCTGCGGAACCAACCAATAGCGGCCTTTACGGCGGCTTCCACTTCGGGCGTCTGCGGTTGGGTCATCAAAAACGCGATAATTTCGACCGACTCGCTGCCGCTAAGGGATTCAAGTTCATAGGCACGCGCGGCCTTGGGTAGGTAGTCGTCCTTACCGTGCTGGGCGCACCAGACGGTCAGCTCGCCGTTCTGCTCCCACTGGGACTGAAGAATATAATCCACGCCCCGTTCAATCGCGTGTGCCATGGCCGCCCGGTCGGAGTCGGTGAACAGGTCGGTATCGAAGGGCGCGCTTTCCAGGTTGGCGTGATAGAGCGCCGTGAGCACCCGGGTCATGGCGTTGTCGTTGAAGGTGACGTGATCCGAATAACCACCTCGCAGCGGATAGTACTGGGGCCAGCCGCCGGTGTCGTACTGGGCATCGAGGAGGTAGTTCATGGCCTTGCGCACGCCATCCCGGTAGCGGGTTTCACCGGTGTCTTTATAGACTTGAGCCAGGTAAATCATTTCGGTGACGGTGGCGCCGTTGTCGATGGTGCCCAGGTCATTGCCGCCGCTACCCTCGAACTCGTAGTCCTGGTTTTTCGGCCAGCCGCCGTGGTCGTACTGGTACGAGAGAACGATGTCGGCCTTGTCCTGACTCCAGGCAAAACGGGCGCTGCGGAACCGGCTGTGCACCGGGTTGCCGTCCTGCGGGAGCAGCAGGCCATCGCCATCGCTGTTCACTCCACAATCCACCGCGGTGGGGGTGACGCCGATGACCGTCAGGGCGTCCACATTCGGTAGGCCGTCCACGCCGGTCGCGACCAGGCCAATGTCGTTGTCACCGGCGTCGAGTTCCACCGTCTGGGATTCAGTGGTCCAGCTGGTCCAGCTACCGGTGGTGGCAAACTCAAACTCACCGGCGTCGGCGTCATTCACCTGAATGTCGCCGGGGCGTGTATTGAGTGAGGTGTATCTCACCTCCAGCGCGTAGTGACCCGCCTCGGGCACATTGACCCGGTAGGTGATGGCGCTATCGGGAACATTGTCGGTATTGGAAAAGCCCGGGCCGGTGAACCCTTCGTTGTCGCTGTCGACCGTGCCGTCGAGTCGGCAGAAGCCGGTATCGTACTCCTGAATGGTCAGGCTGTTTTCGTCGCCCTGTGTGGTCTCACTGGAGGATTGAGAGGATTCGGACGCGCTGGATGCCGTCGAGCTACTGCTGCTTGAACTGGAAGAGGCATTGTCCGGTGCGGAATCTGATCCGCCGCAAGCGACCAGAAGGCCGCTCATTATCACCGCAAAGGTGAGGGGTTTGATGATCATAATTGACTCTCTCACTATTTTTTATTGGAGATTGTTTGGCCGGCTGGCGGCCATTTTTTTGCTTTAGGGGTACTTAAAAACGACGGGTATTCGACTGCCCTTTCGCTGTAACCGATCAAATATCCGAGGTTTCCCTTTGCCGGTCAAGGGCCTGAAAATAAGCTGTGTTTCACTGTAACCGATACGCACCCTGACAGTGCTGCGCCTGCCACCGTCGCAGAGCCGCTATATGAAAATCAGATAAAATGTTCTGTAACCGGATTCACAAAGGGCGGCGGCGGGCGATGCCTCATAAGTTGCTTTACGCGCCGGTAAGGCTATAGTTGTTTAATGGGGTCGAATAACAGACGTATTGCCACAGGGGCGATAATGGAGTCAATGGGAGTGTTTTCAGGAGGCGATTTCCGGGCATGGACGACACTTTTAGTCCTGGTTTCTCTGCTGCTGGGAGTGTCGGGTATTGCCGCTG
>NZ_DGMV01000035.1:47556-52054 GCF_002388575.1 Marinimicrobium sp. UBA4509 | reverse complement strand
GGGTATTGCCGCTGCGAAGGATGAGTCGGCGTTGGTTGAGGTGGCTATTCAATTGAAGTGGCGCCACCAGTTTCAGTTCGCTGGGTATTATGCCGCGATCGAGCAAGGTTACTATCGGGATGCAGGCCTGAACGTGACGCTGTATGAGCGCAGTGAAAGCCGATCGCCCATTGACCAACTGATGAGTGGTCGAGTGGAATTCGCCGTGGCGGATACCGGGGCATTGATTTACCGCGCCTCGGGTGTACCGCTGGTGGCGCTGGCGGCGATTTTTCAGTCCTCGCCTTCAGTGTTGGTGACCCGCGCGGATGGGCCGATAGACTCACTTTACGACCTGAAAAATCAGCCCGTGATGCTCAGCGGCGGCTACATGAATGCGGAGTTGCTCGCGATGCTGGCCAACGCCGGAATGGCGGTGGATGATGTTCAGGTGGTGCCGAGTGAAACCTCGCTGGAACCGCTGATCTCCGGGGAGGTGGCAGGTTATAACGGGTACAGCACGAATGAGCCCTTCGAGTTTACCCGCCGTTCCATTCCCTACCGGGTATTTCGTCCGAGCGATTACGGTATCGACTTCTACGGCGATATTCTTCTCACCACGGAAACGATGCTGAATACCGCCCCCGATGTGACTAGGAATTTTCTAGAGGCGACTCGACGGGGCTGGGATTACGCCCTGACCCATCCGGACAAAGTGGTGGACCTGATCCTGCGGGATTACAACACTCTTGGTAAAAGTCGGGAGCACTTGATGTTCGAGGCGGAAGCTTCGAAATCACTGATACTGCCCAATGTGGTTCCCGTCGGCTACATGAACGAAGAGCGGTGGCGACATATAGAGTCGGTGTTTCGCGACCAGGGATTGCTGACCGGGGAAGTGGATCTGAATGCCTTCCTCTACAGTGCGGAACCGGACTCCCTGTTTGATGAGCTGTTCTGGGCCCACCGGTGGTATTGGCTGGTGGCGTTGGTGTCGATGGTCGGCCTTGCGCTGCTGCTGCACGCGCGGCGGCTCCATGCGGAGGTGGCCGTACGCACGCGCCAGCTCAGCGATGCCAAACAGCAGGCGGAGCAGGAAGCGCGAACCGATTACCTCACCAACCTGCCGAACCGTCGGCATCTGCTCGAGTGTCTGGTTCGTTATTCCGCTCAATCGCAACGTCATGATCTGCCCCTGTCTTTGATCATGATTGATGTCGATTACTTTAAGCGAGTCAACGACCAGTACGGCCACGCCGCCGGCGATGAGGCGCTGCGGCAGGTGAGCGCTTTGCTGGCAGAGTCGGTACGCACCGGTGATATGGCCGCGCGCATGGGGGGAGAGGAGTTCGCCATAGTCTGTCTCAACAACGATGCTCAAGAAGCGGTAGCGCTTGCGCAGAGACTCTGCCAGGACATTGCGAGCACACCAGTTACTTTTGGCAGCACTGAGTTCAGCCTGACCGTCAGTATGGGCATCGCGGTGTATGAACACGGCGAAGCGGTCTCATCCCTGTTACAGAAGGCCGATCTGGCCCTATACCAAGCCAAAGCCGGTGGTAGAAATCGGGTGCAAACCTGGCAAGCGGAGGGGGACGTGCCTTCTGGTCCCCGCGCGGCAAGTCCGTGACAAGACGATAAGGCTCATAATATACTGCCCGAGAGAACTGTGAGAGATCCTGCACCATAGCAGGGCAAACCACCCCTATAAAAAACATCTGGTGGATACTATGACAATCAACCCTCATCCCGGCCGGTGGCTGGGTGTGCTCCTGTGCGCCAGTCTCGCCTCCGAGGTGCTGGCTCAAGATCCCGTTGTGAAAGTGGACCTGGACTTTGCCGGCCGCCAGACGTCGGAAGTCAATGAACCGGGTTATACGCCCTGGTCCATCGGTAGTGTCAGCACCGCTAGCGAAACCTTCGACGGTGTGAGCGTGACGTTTACCCAAAGCGGTGGTGTCGGCCTGCGCTCGAACTGGTTCAAAACCCATATTCTACCCCCCTATTTCGCCCGATTGGTGAGCGATGGCCTTCTGGTGGATTTCGGTGACGGTGAACCACAGAAAAAAGGGGCCATCACCATGACGCTGTCGGATTTGCCCGCCGGTGAGCACAGCCTGCTGGTGTATCTGAACTCGGTTGACGGCTGGGCCGACACCACAGTGGCGCCTCTGGATATTTATGTGGATGGTGTTCAGGTCGAGAACGACCTGGCCATGACCAATCGCGTCGAGGAGAACACCGCGGCGCAGACGGCGTACCTGACGTTCGACAGCACGGGTGACGATGTTGAAGTTCGGTTCGAGGCCGATACTGGCGCCGGCGCGGACATTGAAGCCGTGGTGATCAATGGCTTTGAATTGAACACGCCCAATGTGGCCCAACAAGCCCGACAACCCCTCCCGTCCGACGGTGATCGACATGTCGAAACAACCGACGGCCACCTGACATTGAACTGGACGCCGGGTCCGGACGCGGTTGCCCATGAGGTGTATTTCGGGACCGATGAGGCTCTGGTGAGTGACGGCGACAGCTCGGTTTATTGGGGGCGCCAGACGAACAGTGAGTTTGCACTGCAGGGGCTGTACAGTCGCGAAGAGTATTTCTGGCGGGTGGATCAGGTTGACCAGGAGGACCGGATCACTCGCGGTAATGTCTGGTCATTTCAGCCACGTCAGCTCGCCTTTCCCGACGCCGAAGGCTATGGTCGCTTTGCACTGGGTGGTCGTGGCGGTCAGGTAGTGAAAGTCACCAACCTGAACGACAGCGGCCCGGGCAGTTTGCGCGCGGCGGTGGAAAACGATATCGGCCCGCGCACCATTGTGTTCGACGTGTCTGGCATCATTCATCTGGAATCGCGTCTGACCATCAGTGATTCATATGTGACTGTGGCGGGACAGACCGCGCCCGGCAAAGGCATTGTGGTACGGGGCGCACCCTTTGGGGTCAGTGGTGCCAGTGACGTGGTGATGCGTCATATCCGGGTGCGCCTGGGGGCCGGCACCACCTACGATGGCATCGGTCTGCAGGGTGCAGATCACGCCATTGTCGATCACAGCTCGATCAGTTGGACCATCGATGAAGCCTTCTCTTCCCGCAGCGCGCGCAACATCACGTTGCAGCGCACTCTGATTGCCGAAGCATTGAATGTGGCGGGGCATGACAATTACCCCTCGGGCACGCGGCACGGTTACGCGGCCAGTATCAGTGGCGATATTGGCAGCTTCCACCATAACCTGCTGGCCCATAATGAAGGCCGGAACTGGTCGTTGGCCGGCGGGCTGGATGGCAACGGGGACTACGCCGGGCGGTTGGATATTTTCAATAACGTGGTTTACAACTGGCGCAGCCGGACCACCGATGGTGGCGCTCATGAAGTGAACTTCGTCAACAATTATTACAAGCCGGGCCCGGCCACCGAAGAAATGTACGCGCTCAATGTGGAGTACGATAATTTCCCCGGAACCCAGCGTTACTACTGCTCCGGTAACGTGATTCCCGGCCGCGCGGACGAGAGCAACCAGACCGCCGTCTGCCGGGTGAAAAGTGGCAGCGCCAACGGTTATGAGACCTGGGTGGATGAGCCGTTTTTCCCCTCCCGTGCCGAAGTGCACAGTGCCGTCGAAGCCTACAAACGGGTGTTGTCCGATGTGGGGGCCGGGGGCTTGATGCAGGACGATCAGGATCTTCGGGTCATTCAGGAAACGCTGACCGGCACGACCATCTACGAAGGCAGTTACACCGGAGAGCCGGGTTTGCCCGATCACGAAGACGACGTGGGCGGCTATGAAGATTATCCCTACCTGCAGCGTGATCCCGATTGGGATAGCGACGATGACGGCCTGCCCGACTGGTGGGAAAAACTTCATGGCCTGAACCCGCTCTCCGGCGGCGACGACTTTGCCGATGCCAATGCGGATCCCGACCGGGATGGGTACACCATGTTGGATGAGTACCTGGACTGGATGGCTCAACCTCACACAATGATCCGCGAGGGCGAAACCGCCGAGTTAAATCTTGCCGATCTGTTCCGTGGCTATACCGACGAGCCGGCCTATTCGATCATCTCAGTCAGCAATGGCTCGGTGGCGCTTGAAAATGGCACGGCCTTTTTTACCACCGAGGCGTGCGGTCTGGCGGAGATTGCGTTGAGCGTGGAGGACGCCGACGGTCACACCATGACTCGAACCGTCCATGTGTTTGTGGACACCGATCCCGCCGGCGAGTGTGAGCGCAGTCCCGAGTATGATGACGATCATACGCCGGCGGGACCGGCGGATGGACAAAGCGATGAACAACCGGCCCCCGACGGCGGTGATGACGGTGTCGATATGAGTAACGATACAACCAGTGGCGGCGGTGGTAGCGTTTCTTTGACCGGGCTGGTGATGTTGTCGCTTCTGGTCTGGCGTCGTCGCCCGCGAGTTCGGATCAGGATGGCGTAGGGAGAGCGACCGGTAATGCAACAATATAGGATCAAGACGCTTGTGGCTGGCGTGGGGTGGCTGTTGGCAATAAC
>NZ_DGMV01000035.1:43049-47477 GCF_002388575.1 Marinimicrobium sp. UBA4509 | reverse complement strand
AGACGCTTGTGGCTGGCGTGGTGTGGCTGTTGGCAATAACGGGTTGTGCCGGGCCGGAATCGGTACCGTCGGAAGACAGGCGGAGCGCGCCGCTGGTATTGGCACCGGGTGTTTTTGATGCTGAACAACCCGATACCCTGGGACTGTCGTTCGCCTCCGGCCGACAAACCTTTACGGTGTATCGTCCTGGCCCGGAGGACTACCGTTACAACCACGGCGCGGTGGTCATGAGCTTCCAGGGTAGGCTTTACGCTCAGTGGCAAAGCTCTCGACGGGATGAAGACGCACCGGAAACCGAGATCCGCTATGCGATCAGTCCGGATCAGGGCGCGAGCTGGAGTCGCCCAAAGACGCTGGCATTGCCCCGAAAAGACGCCACCATCACCAACGGTGGCTGGTGGGTGAGTGGCGATCAATTGGTGGCCTACATCAACGTATGGCCTCATGATGCTGAGCCACGCGGTGGCTTTGTGGAGTACGTTTCCAGCGCTGACGGTGAACACTGGAGTGAACCCCGGCGAGTGATGACCCGCGCGGGCAAACCATTGAACGGCATCCTGGAGCAGGACCTTCGAGCACTCCCTGGGGGGCGTATCCTCACCACCGTACACGAACAGCCCGGGCTGATTGCCACGCCCTGGTTCACCGATGATCCCAGTGGCGTGTCGGGCTGGCAGCGGGGTGAGTTGCCCAATCTGGCGCACGAGCCGGATATCACCCGGGAGCTCGAGCCCAGCTGGTATCGCCGTGGCGATGGCCGCATTGTGATGACTTTCCGCGATCAACAGAGCAGCTTCCGAATTCTGGCAGCAGAAAGTCGTGACCGGGGGGCGAGCTGGACGCAACCGGTGATCACCAACTTTCCCGATTCAAGGGCCAAGCAGAGCGCTGGTAACTTACCGGACGGTTCGGCGTTTATTGTCAATAATCCCAGCGGAAACAAAACCCGGATTCCGCTGACAATAGCGGTGAGCAAAGAAGGGCAGCGTTTTGATCGGGCCTGGCTGGTGCGCGCCGGCGGAGCGGACCTGCAGCCTTGGCGGTACGAGGGAAAGTATAAACGGGCGGGTTACAGCTATCCGAAAAGCTACGTAGACGAAGAGTTTGTTTATGTCGCCTACGCGACCAACAAGGAAGATATCGAAATCACCCGAATACCCATCGGATCTTTGGCTCCTTAAGCGCAAAAAAATCCCCGGGTGGTGAGCCGCCCGGGGATTTTTTCAAGGCTTCAGAAAAACCGGAATCAGATGCCCCACAGGCGGCGCAACATGTCCCACTTCTCCTGTTCGAAGCCTTCCCACTGACCCCAACCACTTTCATTGGAGACCGGGTCGTACGCGTGCTCGTACAGACCACCGGTATCTTCCGATTCGGGGTTGGTGGACCAGTAGCAGCCCTGAATGTCCTTCTCGATCATGTAGTCGACCAGGGTATTCTGCCACTGCATGTCGATACCGGGCTCGACGTGACTCCAGGCTTCACGATGGCGCGGTGGCGCATCGGCGGGCCAGTTTCTATGACCGCCGAACTCACCGATGATCATCGCGTAACCCTGGTCACGCAGATACCCGAAGTGTTCATCCCAACCGGCCTCCAGGCGCTGAGGGTCAATAACAATGTTACAACCGGCTTCGGCCGCTTCGATATCTTCAAGGCCTTCACACTCGGGTTGCGCCGGATCCATGAACTGACGCTGGACAAATACCGACGGACCGTAGGTGTGCGGAGAAAGAATCAGGCGCTCCTTGGGAATATCCAGCGGTGCGTCCGCGAAGGGGAAGAAGTTTTCACCCCAATTGGGGTTGGAGTCTTCATCGCCGTGAGGCACTTCGTCACCGGCACTGGTTGAGGTAGCGATGCCTTCAACCATGATCAGAACATCGTCGTTAACCTCGGCAATGGCCTGGTAGGCATTTTCTGACAGACGCTTCCACTCGGCCCAGGTGTAATCCCAGGGCTCATTGAAAATGTCGATGGCCATGATGTTATCGACACCCAACTGCTCGGACAGACCGGCGATTTCCCGGAGATCTTCAAGCCACAGCTCTTCGTTGTAAAGATCGACCTGTACGTTCGGGTCGTCTACCGGGCCGCAGGAATAACCTTCGCGCTTGAACTCATAGTTCTCGCGTTCCGCGTCGGCGTAAGGTGGTGTGGCATCCAGCCGGCCCGCGCGCCAGCCCACGTAATTGGAGCAGGAGTGAATGTCGATGATTACGTTGATGCCGTTATCGTCGGCCTGGACAATGAAATCTTCCAGCGCCTGACGGGCATTTTCCTGACGGACCGACTCGTGGTTTTTCAGTACGCCACCCTCGCGAATGTCACCGATACCCTGGGGATCGTTCGGATCCAGGGTCTGCGGCGCAATGGGCAGACGGATGGTATTGATCCCTTGAGCGGTAATCTCGTCCATGGTCTGCTGGATGGTCCGGCCGGAATCGACCCACCACATGTTGCCGACATACAGCTCCATGGGAGCACCGTCGGCGTTGTTTTCGGCATCGGCAGGCTCGTGTTGGCCTTCAAGACCAAACCATGCAGAACACTGCACCGGGAAGGCGTCACCGTTCTGGGTGATCTGACCGGTTTCGTCAACACGGAACACACCGCCCGCATCCGGCGTGCTGCTGGACGAGCTGGATGAGGAGGAGCTTTCGCTGCTGGATGAGCTCTCACTACTGGACGAACTCTCACTGCTGGAACTGGAAGAGGAGCTGCTGCTTCCGCCATCGACCGGGCCGTAGGGATCGGGCTGGTCGCTACAGGTGGTCAGGCCGATACAGCTCTGGTTGTCTTCCCAGCCCCAGCCGTTGTCCTGACTGTCACAGAGCGGGTAGAGCGTGCCATACCAATCACACTGTTGACCCGTGGCGCCGTCGTCACTGGATGAAGAGCTGGAACTTTCACTGCTGGAGCTCTCACTGCTGGAGGAACTGGACGAGCTGGAAGAGCCCCCACCGGTGCAGACGTCACCCGACAGTTCCGGACGCTCAATGGCGCCGCCGTTGGCATCAATCTGCATGCCGAACTCAACGGTCTGACCCGGTTGAATCGTGCCATTCCAACCCAGGTCGGTCGCCGTATAGGGGTTGCTGCCCGATACCTGCGCGTTCCAGCTGTTGGTGACCCGGTTGTTGTCGTAGGTCCAACTGACGTCCCAGCCATTGACGGCGGTGGTGCCGTTATTGGTGATCTCAACGGTGGCTGTGGCACCGCTGCCCCACTCGTTGCTGACAACGTATTCGCAATTTGCCGATTGAGCCATGGCACCCTGTCCCGCCATCGCAAGGCCAAGGCCCAGCATGGCGGCGTAAATGCCATTACGCTTTTGTGTTGTGCTTATCATTTGTAGTTTTCTCCTGGTGTTGCTGAACGGAAAGCAGGCAGCGTGCCCGTTATTGTTATATGGCACGCACCTGTCGCCTTGATTGCCTTTGGTCGTTATGACCATAAGGTGCAGGAGATGGTAGCTCAAAATAAAAAGAGACAAATGACTGTCTGCTCGGTTTATGACGTATTACTTTTTTTTATTATCCTTAGCGCTTAATGAACGAGACTGTTATTAGGAATTGCAATCCGTTGTCGTTCAAATATTTGTTGTGATGATTTAAATTTTCCGAAATAAGCAACGCCTTTTTAATCATTTATGACGCAAGAATATTAATCGTTGTGTTGGGCGTCGCGATCTTCACTGTCGTCCGATTGTTCTTTCGTCTCACGGGGTAAAAGCGGATCGTAGTAATCCGCAAACAAATCGGGAATCAGGATTTTTCGCTCGCCGGATCTGTCGCTCAGCTCGGTATCGCGCCAGGGAATAATGTACAGAAGCTTGGGTAGCTCCCGATTGGAACGGATGCGCGTCGCCTCCATTTCGATTTCGATGCGTGGGCTGTCCTGGGCCGGAACCGGCGAGCTGACCACCAGGAGTGGCAGTAAGCCGGTCAGGAGAGTGAACAGGCGGTACTTCATCCGGCGTGCTCCCGATGTTGTTGACGTTTGAGCGCATTTTTCAACTGTTCGAGCCAGGCGGTCGTGGCGTCGTCCGGCTCCTCGATCAACGCGAGATAGTTCTGGTAGTGATCAATGGCTCGCTCAAGGTCCTGGTAGTAAGTATCGTATATAAGCGCCAGGTTGTAGTGCGCGTCGGGATAGTCGGACTCCAGAGCCACTATCCTTTTGAACAGCCGCTCAGCCGATTGTGGTTGATCGGCATTCAGCGCCAGAATGCCGGACAGATTCAACGCTGGAATGCTGTCTGGGTTCAGTTCGCGGGCCCGTGCCAGCGCCTGATCCCGTAATTCCGATTTCTCTAAACGGTGATACAGCGTGGCCAGGTTGGCCCAGAGCTCCGGATGGTGAGGCCGCTGTTCGATCAGTTGTTCCAGAATGTTCGCCGCCGCATCGTAGCCTCCAGTGGCCGCC
>NZ_DGMV01000035.1:37576-42945 GCF_002388575.1 Marinimicrobium sp. UBA4509 | reverse complement strand
CCCTCCAGTGGCCGCCCGTGTTGCGGCCCGGTCGGCCTGGCGCTGTTGCTCCTCGCTCAGAGATTGGCGTGCATGGTCGCGCACGGGTCCGGGTTCTGGTCCACTCGTGGTCTGGGTACAGGCACCGAGCAGTGCACTGGTGAAGAGCAATACACACACTGGCCATCGTGTCTTTGTACTCACGGCTGGTCCGCCTCCAGGCGTGCGTTGGTGATTGGTTCTGAGGTGTGGTTTGGTTTTTCTGACTCCGCCATCTTTGGAAATCGAATGCTCATCTTGGCCGGTCGGTCATAGCGAACCGGAAACAGGACGGCCAGGCGCTCCCGACTTTTTGCCAACCAGTCATTGAAGGAAACCGACGCGACACGCCGCAAGTTGCGCTCGTAGAATTCAATCGCCTTGTCTTCAAACGGGAAGGCGCGATCCTCCAGAAGAATGTTGTATTGCATCAGTGCCTCGTCGCTCAGTTCCGTGGGCCGGTCTGACTCCAGTAAGTCCCGCGCCAGGGTTTCGTAGATGCGGCCAATCTGATGGGTGGATTCCGATGCAATGTCCGTCAGGCCGTAAGAAGCTGCGCGGGCATAGTGCTGGATGGCGTTCTGCATGTGTCCGGTTTTCTCCGAGAGGCTTCGGTCCAGCGGCAGGCTCAAACGGGTCGCCTTGAAGTGTTCGTGGTGATCGCGCCCCAGGCCGAGTGCGGCGGTGGCGGCCAGGCGTCGCGTCCGGTCGGTTTTGGCTTGATCCGGTTGCTGTCGGTCCCGGGTCAGGATTTGTTGTTGCCAGTACGCCCGCTTCTCCGGTTCGCCGGATTCAGTGTACAGCGTCACCAGGTGGTTCATGGCCTCGGCGTTCTCCGGATAGGGGTTCGGGTAGCGATGGGCGTAACGGCGGAAGGCATTGATCGCGGCGTCCCGATCGCCCTGTTCAAGATAGAGTTGAGCGGCCTTCCACTGCGCGGCCCGTTGAGCGCGACCGTCCTGTTCGGTGCCCGCCAGGCGTTCATACTGACGAGCGGCCCGGTCGGTCTGACCGCTGGCCAGATAGGCGGTACTCAACTGACGTCCTGCATCGACCCGCAATTCGTGTTCCGGGTATACGGTCTGAAAGCGCTGAATCAGGGCGATGGCCAGGCCCCAGTTTTCGTATTCGCCCGCCAGTGACAGGGCGTTGTACAGTCCGCGCGCGGCGTTGTCGCTGTCGGGGTAAGCTTCGTGAATGCGTCGGAAATGATCAATGGCGGCGTCCCATTCCTGTCGACGCTCCGCTTGTTCCGCCTGCCGGTACACGCTCAACGACCAGCGCGCTTCGGTCAGCGAGCGGGTTTCGTCCGACAGTGCCGGGAGACTGAGTAACTGCCGGGCGACCTGTTCCGCCTCGGCGTAACGCTGCTGATCGAGATGACTCTGCAAAATGAGCGAGTAAGCCTCCTGTTGAAGGGGCGGGTGATTCTGGGCAAAGCGCGCCAGTTCAATCGCCTCATCGTAGGCATTGGCCCTGAACGCGTGGCGGGCGGCCTGCCAGGCAACGGAAGGCGTGCGCGGGTCGCTGGGGTAGAGCCGGGCGAAGGCCTGTGCGTAGCGCAGGTTGCGGGCGAGCCAGCGCTCCGGTTGTTGACCGGTCAATTCATCAAGCAGCGCCAAGGCCGCATAGGCCGCGTCCTGGTTGAGAATGACCGAGCCATCGAACGCCGCCCGCTCGTACTGCAGAAAGGCCGGTTCGATTTGTCCGGCTTCTGCCAACAGATCGCCGTAGAGCAGCGTAATCCCGTCCTGCTGGGCATAGCTGGCAAAGTGCTCGAGATACCGTTGGTACCATTGCTGCGCCTGCCTCAAATGCGCGTCTTCGGGTTGCTGTTGGTAGCGACTGTGATAATGGCGGGCCACTTGCGTCCACTGATGGCGAAGGGCTTCCGTGGTGTTCTTTTCCAGCGCCGGATTGCTCTTGTTTCCGGCGGTGAGCGTTCGATAGCGTTGGTAGTCCCGGTAAGCGGTTTCACTGGCTTGCAGAGCCGCCTCAGTGAACCCGTGCTCCTGCCAGAGAGAGACGATGTGCGCCCGGGCCCGCAGGCTCAGCAGAGGCTCCGGCCCGGCGGCGATCAGTGCCTGCCACTCGGCCACGGCATCGCTGATACGCTCCTGGTCTTCAAGCTGAGTGGCGCTGGCGTGGTAGGGGGCGTAGAGGTCCGTCAAACCGTGTTTCCGGAACAGATCAACGACCGGTGTCGATTGGGGGTAGCGCTGCATGGCCAACGCCAGGGAGCGGTAATATTCGTTATAGATGACCTGCTGGTCGGCGTTCAGTGGGTTCTCGAATTGCTCGGCCAGGTCCGGAAAATCCTGCGCGTGTATGACCGCGATGTAATCTTCCAGAGCGGGTTCATACAGGGACTGTTTGTAGCGCGACCAGCCGCGCTTGAACAGCGCCCGCTCGTGAAATCCGGTGTCCTGGCTGCTGTGCAGTGCCGCGGTGTAGGCAATTTCCGCCGCCAGGTAGTCACCGGCGCTGAACGCCGCCTCGGCAAGCCGGAACTGCGTTTCAGGATACAACTCAGATTCGGGGTGGCGTCGCGCCAGGGCCTCCAGGGCCTGCAAGGACGCATCGTGATTGCCCAACAGGTCGTGACTTTTAGCGAGTTGATAGAGCTTGCGGTCGTTGCCGGGCGCCTCCGGGAAATCGGCCAGCGCCAGAGTCAGCAGCTCGACGGTGCGTTCCAGGGTGGCGCGATAGCGCTGGTCTTCCTGATAGTCGTCCTGTTGGGTCCAGCGCTCGCTCTCCTTCAGTTCCAGCTCGGCCAGGCGGGCCAGGGCCTGGTTACGGCTGTGATCGTGCTCCGGTGCGTTGTTCAGGAATTCATAGTAAGCGCTCTTGGCGTCGGCGTCCGAGATCTGCCCGATGACCGGGGCACTGTGGTAAGTTGAGGGGGAGCGGTCGAGCTGCGCGAGCGTGGCCCGCTCAGGCGGTTGGGAAGCGCAACCGGCCAGTACCAGGGTAGCCGGTGCGATGGCGTGCCACAGTGTGCGCGGGCGAAAAGACGAGTTAACGGCGATCATAGATGGTGGCCAGTCCGTATTGGCTTTGACTGATCAGCGTGTTCAGCCGGTTCTGTTGAGCTTCCAGCGACTGGGTGTCCGCTGCGTCGGGCGAACGCTGCGCCAGCGCTTTTTGTGTCTGCTGTAACTGGTGTTGATAGTGCAGCAGGGCTTCCCGGTAATTGGCTTCGGCCAGCTTGAGCCGGTTCATCCGGTCATAAGTAAAAGCCACCAGAAAAGCGCCCTCGGGAATCTCTTCCGCATGCTTCTCCTTGAGCCGTCGGAAGGCATTGAGCGCGCCGCCGTGGTCTCCCAGGTGCAGCGCCGTCAGGCCGATGCCCCGCCAGGCGTGAGCGCGGTGACGACTGTTCTGATCGATGGTGCCGAAGGTGGTTCGGGCATCGCGGTAGAACCCCTGTTGCAACTGGGACATCCCCAGCATCATGCGCCAGCGGTTTTTCAGCTCGGCCTCCGGTTCGGCGCGTGCCAGCAGTTGTTCCAACTCCCGATGGGCATCCGACCACCACCCCTGTTTCAAAAATGCGATGGCCAGGTTGGTGCGGGCCTCGAGGTAGACATCACTGTCCGGTTCGATGCGTTCGTATAACGGAATGGCCCGACGGTGCTCGCCCCGAGATTGCCACAGCAGCGCCTCCGCCAGGTGCAGATAGCTTCTTTGAGGCGGGCTCAAGGAATAGTGGTGTTGAAGCGACGGCAGTTGTTCTTCCACCCTGTGCCACTGTGCCTGCCGGACGGCATCACGCAGGTCGCTGAACTGTCGCTCAATGCCCTGATCGAACGATTGGCTCAAGGCCACGGCCGGCAGACACAACAGACCCAGCATAATGAAGAGCCGTTTCCTTGTCGCTGTTGGCATCATGCTGTCAGACCCGTCACGCATCCAACTGGCACGTGAACTGATCCTGTTCATCCACGCCGATACGCACCCGCTGAATCGGCTCGCCGGACACCATTCGGCCGAGGCACTCCGAGGCGATCATCGGAAGCAGGGTGCGGGTCAGGATGTTTTCGATATTCCGCGCCCCGGTGTCCACTTCCTGGCTGCGGGCAATAATGTGCAGTAAGACATCTTCCTCAAAACTGAACTCGGCCCCATAATGCTCCGCCACTCGGCGACGGATTTTTTCCATGTTGATAGCGCCGATTTTCATCAGGTCTTCATCGCCCAGCGGGTAGTAGGGCACGATGGTGGTGCGCCCGAGGAACGCGGGCTTGAAGTGTCGAAGCAACTGCGGGCGGAAGTTGTCCAGCAGCACATCGGGCGCAATGGTGTCCTCCTGGGACTGACACAGGGCGCGAATGTGTTCCTCGCCGGCGTTGGAGGTCATGATGATCACGGTGTTACGGAAGTCGATATCGCGTCCTTCGCCATCCTTGATCGTGCCTTTGTCGAACAGGTTGTAAAACACATCCTGTACGCCGGGGTGGGCTTTTTCCATTTCATCCAACAGAACCACACTGTAGGGTTTACGCCGCACCGCCTCGGTGAGCACACCGCCCTCGCCATAACCGACGTAGCCGGGCGGGGAGCCGAGCAGCATGGAGACTTTGTGTTCTTCCTTGAACTCGGACATGTTGATGACGGTCAGGTTGTGCTCACCACCGTAGAGGGTGTCGGCCAGGGCCAGAGCGGTTTCTGTTTTCCCCACACCGCTGGGGCCGACCATAAAGAAAACCCCGATGGGTTTGCGCGGATCGGTCAAGCCGGCACGGGCGGTGCGAATGCTCTGGGCAATGGCGTCCAGCGCGTGGCGTTGGCCGATGACACGCTGGTTCAGCGTGTCGCCCAGGTTGAGCACGGATTGAATCTCATCGGACAGCATTTTGCCCAGCGGAATGCCGGTCCAATTGGATACCACCTCGGCAATGGCCTGGCCGTCGACATGAACCTTGATCATGGGCGTATCGCCCTGCAGGCGGGTCAACTCTTCGAGCAGAGTTTTCAGCTCCGCTCGTGCATTGGCAGCCTCTCCGGAATCACCCTCCGCCTCGTGGTCGGCTTCAATTGTGTCCTGGTGTTGATTGACGGCGGTCACCAACTCCCGTTCTATGTGCCATTGTTGCCGTTGTTGTTCCAGGCGTTGTTCCAGCTCAGCCTGTCGTTGCGTGAGTTCATCGATGCGGTCCTGGCAGTTATCCAGTGCTGCATTTTCCCGGGCGAGAGTGGCCAGGTTTGCGGCGATCTGGTCCAGCTCCCGCTCGGTGTCTTCGATGGGGGCGGGGGTGGCGCTCTGGCTCAGGGCCACCCGGGCACAGGCGGTGTCGAGCAGGCTGACGGATTTGTCTGGCAACTGGCGACCGGGCATGTAGCGGCTGGAG
>NZ_DGMV01000035.1:28414-37433 GCF_002388575.1 Marinimicrobium sp. UBA4509 | reverse complement strand
TCGCCTCGTCCATGATCCGCACCTTGTGGTGTGCCTGGAGCATGCCAGCGATGGCCCGCATCATATCAATGGCCTTGGTTTCATTCGGTTCCTCCACTTTCACTACCTGAAAGCGCCGGGTCAAAGCCGGATCGCGTTCGAAGTACTTTTTGTACTCGGCCCAGGTGGTGGCGGCAATGGTGCGCAGTTCGCCCCGGGCCAGAGCGGGCTTGAGCAGGTTGGCGGCATCGCCCTGTCCCTCTTTACCGCCGGCACCGATCATGGTGTGCGCCTCGTCGATAAAGAGGATGATCGGCTGGGGCGAGGCTTTGACTTCGGCGATGACAGACTTCAGACGATTTTCAAACTCGCCTTTTACGCTGGCTCCGGCCTGCAGCAGTCCCAAGTCCAGGCTGCGCAGCACTACATTCTTCAGCGGCTCGGGGACATCACCCTTGGCGATCCGCAGCGCAAAACCCTCCACCACGGCGGTTTTCCCGACACCGGCTTCGCCGGTCAGGATGGGGTTGTTCTGTCGGCGACGGATCAGGATATCGACAATCTGACGGACCTCCTGGTCCCGACCCCAGACTGGATCAATTTTCCCATCTTTGGCCGCCTGGGTGAGGTTGACCGTGTACTTGTCCAGACAGGGTGTGTTGCTGGCCTGGGCGGTATTGGAAGGAACTTCGTCCACCCCGTGTTCGGGCGGTAGCTCCCGCGACTCGGCCGTAGTGCCCACCAGTGCCTTGACCAGCTCCCGGACGGATTCCGGAGCGAGTGACTCCAGCGCGGGGCAACTGGCCACGGCCGATCGACGCAAGCTGTCATCCAGGAGCAGAGCGGCCAGCAGGTGAGCACTGGTGACCTGGCTGTGAGCGTATTCCACTGACGCCAGTACCCAGGCCTGCTTGGCCAGCTCTACCACGTTGGGCGATAGTGCGGGTGGACGAGTGCTGCCATTTTTGAGTTGATCCAGTTCGCGATTGAAAGCGCGACTCAGGGTGTCCGGCGACAGCTCGAATTTCTCCAGAATGGCCTGCGCGTCGGTGTCGTCGACCTCGAGCAGTTTGACCCACCAGTGTTCGACTTCCACGTTGTAGTGACCGCGGGACAGGCAGATGCCCGCCGCCCCTTCGAGCGCATTGCGCGTGGTGTTGTTCAGCTTGTTGACGAGAGATTTCAGATCCAGAGTAATCATGTCGACTCCTTGTAGTATGACCGCTGCGTCACCGTTCAGGCGGCGGCACGGCCGGGTCCTTTGGGACGGATTGTATGAGATGTTTGAGACTCCGGCGTCCGGGTGGACACGGGAATATTCTGGGTGGCGTTGGCGCTGTCCGGGCGAGAGGCTGACCGGGGCAGCCGGGAATTCCAGCCGAGCTGCCCCGGCGTGCCAGTGCCGATCGGCAGTTGTTTGGGCAGAGCCTCGGAGCGAACCTTCAGTTGCAGGTTGAACTGATGCTCGCAACCGAGGTACAGCGCACTGAGCTGGTCCATGGCTTTCAGTGCCGGACTGCCCGGTGCAAACCGTTCGGTCTGGGCCCGGTCGAGCGGGCCAATGGTCACGTCCACCTGGTTCTGGGCCAGCCAGGATTTTTGCCCGAGCAATGTCGAACGACCGAGACAGTTATTCTGTCCGCGGGGCTGGGTCAGAGACGGAAGCTGGCAGCGCATGTCCGGCAGCACCTCGCACCAGGCGCCGGAGAAGGTCGAAAGGCTGATGGGAACCTGGAAATAGCCCTGGAGAATCTGCTCGAAATTGTCGACGGTTTTCACCGGCTGTGAAAGCAGTCCGCCGTAATAGATCAGTGCCTCGGCGGGAAGATCCGGGTTGTCCGGAAGCAGACGCGGCGACAGCCCCAACAGTGACAGGAGCATCTCGGTGTGTCGGTCTATGGTGGTGGCCGAGCCACGGTGGCGTCGAGCGCGCTCGTATTCCAGGGGCAGGCGATATTTACTCGCCGCCTGCCACAACAGGTTCATGCTGCGATGATTGAACAGATCGAGAAAGCGGGTCAGGGCCGGGTCTTTGGCCTTCTGCCGCTCAAGCAGGAGCTCGGTATAGTGGTAGGGCAGCGGGCCCAGCGCGCCATCCAGACTGAGGAGATTGGACTGAACCGACCACTGCTCACCGCGTGGCTCAACCTGTTCAATCTCCGCGGCGGGAAACGTCAGGCGGTGCTGGCCGCTGAACCGGATGGCTTCCTGAGAAAGAGGGCGCACATCGACGCCGGGGGCAAAGCGCAGTGGCCGGCGGTGCGGGGACTGCTCCGAAAGGGATGGCTCGGAGCCGTGAAACTCGAGCAGACGCAGTATCTGCAGGGCGCTGAAGGCTTCCGGTTCGGCCTGAAGCTGTGCGATCACAGACATACTTTACCCCCGGATCGAATAGGCCCGATCCGGTAAAAACCGTCGTAGCCTTTGCGCTTGACCCGAAGCTGACTGAATGAGTTGATGGAGCAGTAGAGCGCAAAGAAATGCTCTAACACCCGAGTGAACAGACACAGACTGACGCCGGACAACAAGCGATCGTCAAGCGTCAGGGTCACTTCCATTCCCCGGCACAGCGTGGGTCGACCGGCGACCTGAATCGGTGCGTTTACCGGCCGGACCTTCAGGTCGGTGATTGCCTCGATCAGGGAGCGATGCGCCGAGGTCTGCCGGTAATCGTACAGGCGCAGAATTTCCCGCAAGGCTTCACCGCTTTCGCCAGCCGTCAGTGAACGCTGGTTCAGTTGCAGGTGAGAGAGCAACTGCCAGCGAGCGGCGTTACCCAATGCCGGACGAATAGTTTCCGTGGGTTGAGTCAGGCACCGGATCTGTCGGGTGGGAGGACTGCCGTCAACGCATTGCAGTTGAGGCTCCCGGTTATTGAACGGAAGTCGTGCCGGTTGGTCCCGGTTGCTGCAGGTGGTGTCGATCAGTAGTGTCTTTTCCCGGGCGGAACTGGGGGAAAACTCCAGATCCACCAGACTGAGAAACACATCGGTGCCCTCATCCCGGTTATCCGGTTTGAGTTTCGCGTGACGCCTCTGGGCGTGCCAGAAGGTCTGATCCTGATGGTAGTGCCGGTCGTGATTGAGCCCGTAAAACGGTCGGTACTCGGCGCTTTTACCGTAGGCGTCTGCGGCGATCACGCGGTCTACCGAAAACACTTCGTAGCCCGAGGGCCGACGGATGTCGGGCTGAATCTGGTACTCGTACTGACGGTGATCCAGATCAATCGGGTCGGCCTGATGTTCGAACAGATTGACCACCGGTGTGCAACCGGTGACAAAGTGCGCCGCGTTGATGTGATGCTCCAGCTCCACATCCGCATCATCGAGGTAAAGGTACAGCTCCAGGGAGTCGAGGGTCGGTGACAGACGGGACAGGTCCAGTCCCTGTATGTCCACGAAGAGAAACTTTTCGGGAAAAGCAAAATACTCGGTCAGCAGGCGGTACCCGAGGAACGCATTGTCGGGGTAGGGCAGGAGTCCTTCGTTTTTGCCGAAGCCGACCGGTTGCACCTGGTCGCCACCGAGAAAGACGGGCCGGCTGGCGCCATCGCTCAACACCAGATTCTCGCACCGATTGATCAACAACTCGTACAGCGGGTGGATGTATTGCGGTTGGCCCTTGAGATAAAACCGTAGCGACCGGGGCAGACTCTCGGCCAGGTTGTTTCCCTCCAAGAGCGGCGTCAGGCGAATCTTGAGCACGCTGGCCGCGCCGCGCATTCGATCCGCCCCGGGAGTGTTGAAGGGGCGACCCATCAGTTGTGCCTCGGCCACTTCGACCGGTGTCAGGGTGGTGTCATAGCAGGTGCTGAAGCGACACTTTTCGCCCTTGAAGGAACGGGTGTCGAGCTCGGTGCCCTTGGGAACCACAAAGGGCCGTTCAAGCTGTTCCGGGTCGGGCTCGAAGCGCACAATGCTCATGGCCGGAATTGGCCGCTGATAGTGGGGAAACAGGGTGCCGAGCAATGCGTCGCTGAATTCGGGGAAGTCATCGTCAAGGCGATTCTGAATGCGCGCATTGAGATAGGCAAAGCTTTCCACCAACCGGGACACATGGGGGTCCTCGATAGTTTCGGTGGAGATACCCAGGCGACTGGCGATTTTCGGGTTCTCTTTGGCGAACTCGGCGCCCATTTGCCGAATGTAAGCCAGCTCGCGCTCATAGTAAGGCAGCAGTTCATCAGCCATGGAGCGACTCCTTGACGTTCACGCTGCGTGAGACCGGCTCGAGAATCGAGTCGAACACCACGCTTTGCGGCGCTGGGTCGGCCCATAGCACCGCATCAATACGAAAGCGCAGCGTTCGGTCGGTGCGCTCCCGGTTCTCGAGGTGAGTCACCCGCACGCTTTTGAACCGGGGTTCATACTCCCGCAGTATGCGTTCGAGCTGTTGCACAAAGCGCTGCTTTTTTTCGGCGTCGGAAATGTTCACGGTTGCCAGGTCCGGTAGGCCGTAATTGAGCAGGGAGTGGGTAGCTTCCGGACACTCCTGCGGGGGCTCGATCATGCAGAAACGGCTGTTGAGCAGATTCTCCAGATCTCGCCGCACGCTCTGGCGTAGTTCGCTCAGGTACTGGTGGCGTGCCGGCGCGGGCTCGCGCACAGCCTGTGGGTCGTGATCAAGCAGGCGATCCAGGATGGATGGGCGCAGCTCGCGGGTTTTTGCGATATGACTCATGATTCCCTCTCTCCTTCAGGGCCGTCAGCCGGTCTGTACCAGTTCGGTGACCAGTTCCAATTCCGAGACCATCTGGTCGATCTGGTAGTGAGGCACCAGATGAATTTTGCACAGGTATTGTCCGGGCCGCTCCGGGTGTTCTTCGACGTTCACGGCGGCTTCGCGCAAGGGGTAACGGGCCTGCTCCTCCCACTCCAGATCTTCCCGTCCGGTGGTATAGCGGAACAACCACTGACGCAGAAACTGCTCGCATTCATCGGCGCTGATAAACGCCCCGATTTTGTCCCGGATCATGACCTTGATGTAATGGGCTACCCGTGAGCCACACAAGACGTGCTGCAGCATGGCGGAAAGCCGGGCGTTTACGCCCTGGTCTGTGTCCCGAGCAGGCCTCTGAATCGAGGCATTGCTGTAGAAAGCGGCAAACGGCGTCTGGTAACTCTGGCACAGCGGGATCAATCCCAACTCGGCCAGCTCCCGTTCACGCCGATCTGTGATGATCACTTCGGTTAGCGGCTTGGGGGCCAGAGCCGCCGGGTCCGCGTCGAAGTGATCCACCGGCAGGGTGGTTACCAGTCCGCCCCCGATCTGATTGCGCGGAACGCCACGAATGTGGCCAAACCAGCCGACATTGGCAAACTCGCGAATCAACACACCGGCAAAGGCAAAGCTGGCACTGCCCCACAGGTATCCATCTCCCTGGCGGCCGCCTTTTTCTTCCCGAAACGGCACCCCTTTATAACTGCCCGCGGTGGTCCGATAGGGACGGCGCATCAGGGTTCTCGGGAGTGTCAGGCCAATGAAGCGGGCGTCGGATTTTTCGCGCAGCGCCCGCCAACGGACGTACTCCTGTTGGGAAAAAATGGCTTCCAGATTGATTGGTTCGCCAAGCTTGGCAAAATCGTCCAGGCCAAACAGCTCGGGTGAGGCGCTGGCAATGAAGGGGGCGAACGCCGCCGCCGCGATTTGAGCCAGGCCCTCCAAGGTGGCGATGTCATCCTGTGGGTGGCGCGACGACGGGCGGTGCGCTACCTGATAGTCGCCGATCAACACGCCAAAAGGCTCGCCTCCCGGGTGACCGTATTCGTTACTGTAAATTTTCTGGAACAGTTGGCTCTGGTCAAAGTCCAGGGCACGATCAATATCCCGGGCCACCTCTGTCCAGGCAATATCAAGCAGCTTGATCTTGATGTTGCGTGCGCCCTCGGCCTGCAACGTCAGATACCAGACACCGCGCCATGCCGCTTCCAACGTCTGAAAACGCGGATGGTGAATGATGGCGTTGATCTGGTGGCTGATCAGTCGATCGATGCGGGCAACGGTCCGATGCACGGCGATTTCAATGTCCAGTACGCTACGCAGAGGGCCGTCTGGCGCCAGCTCTGACAGAAAGTAGGCCAGCGCCCGCTGTGGATTCTTTTCGGTCAGAAAGTCATCCAGTCCGGTCAGCTTCGGGGGCCGTTCACACACGGCATCCAGCCGAGCTGCGGCCGGGACATCCGGGGTTGAGGACACCGATGGGGTGGCAAGGTGATTTGACATTGCGTGCCAGAGAATCCGTTAAGAAGAAAAAAACAATAGGGCGCGGATCCCTCCGCCGCCCTATTTGGGCGCTGGCTTTAGCCCGCCTTGGGGATGTTGGCTACCAGGCGTAGGGAGGCGGTCAGCTCTTCCATCTGCAACCAGGGGCGCATCCAGGCGACCGCATTGAATACGCCGGGTTGGCCCGGGACTTCCTTGACCTCGACGTGAGCCTCGGCCAATGGGAAGCGGGCTTTCATTTCGGCGCTGGCGCCGGGGCTGCCATTCACGTAGTTGCCGATCCAGCGGTTGAGCCACTCTTCGGCTTCCCCCGCTTCCATGAACGAGCCGACCTTGTCGCGCGCCATCACTTTCAGGAAGTGGGCGATGCGGGAGGTTGCCATGATGTACGGCAGACGGGCGGAAATCGCCGCGTTGGCGCTCGCCTCGGGATCATCAAACTTGGGCGGCTTCTGTGCGGTCTGGGCCCCGAAAAATACCGCGTAGTCGGTATTTTTGTAGTGGCACAGCGGCAGAAAGCCCAGCTTGCTCAGTTCTGCTTCACGGCGGTCGGTAATGCCGATTTCGG
Organism: Marinimicrobium sp. UBA4509; assembly: GCF_002388575.1. NCBI lineage: Bacteria > Pseudomonadati > Pseudomonadota > Gammaproteobacteria > Cellvibrionales > Cellvibrionaceae > Marinimicrobium > Marinimicrobium sp. UBA4509. The sequence continues at coordinate 30,664 of NZ_DGMV01000035.1, read as the reverse complement.
TCGGGCATTTCTGATCCACGTCACCATCGTCACTGACAAAGGTATGGCTGGGCAGCCCATCGACACGACCGCCCCCTTCGGCACCGCGAATGCTGGTGCACCAGCCGTACTCGGCGAAGGCTTTGGTCAGGGTGGTGCCCAGTGCGTAAGCAGCGTTCATCCAGCAATAATCATCGTGCTCGGTGGCTCGATGTTTGCCGTCCTCACCCACCGGTACTTCTTCGTAGTTGAACGCCTCAATGGGTTTGGTCGACTGGCCGTACGGCAGGCGGGCCAGTACCCGGGGCATGGTCAGGGTCACAAAGCGGGCATCGTCACTCTCGCGGAAGCTGCGCCACTGAATGTACTCCGCTGAATCAAAAATCTTTTCCAGATCGCGCGGTTTGGACAGCTCGGTATAATCCTCAAAGCCGAACATCTGCGGCGCCGCAGCGGTCAGAAAGGGGCAGAAGCCGGCGGCGGCCACGTTGGACATCTGGCTGAGCAGCGAGATATCGTCTGGGTGAGAGGAGAACTCATAGTCGCCAATCAGCGCGGAGTAGGGTTGACCGCCAGCGGTGCCGAATTCGCTTTCGTAAATTTTCTTGAAAATCTGGCTCTGGTCAAACTCCACCGCTTTCTCGAGATCCTTGGTCAGTTCTTTCTTGCTCAGGTTGAGCATGCGGATCTTGAGCTGGGAGCCGGTCTCGGAGTTCATCACCAGGTGGTTCAGTCCACGCCAAGAGCCTTCAAGCTTCTGGAATTTTTCATGGTGCATGATTTCCGACAGTTGCTGGGACATCAACTGATCGACTGCCGCAATGGCGCGATTGATGGTGACGGTCAGGTTTTTGTCCCATTTGACCGTGCCGTTCATGGCTTCCTGGGTCAGGGTCTTGAGCAGATCCTGAGTCTCGTCCGCCGGAGTCTGTCGGGTCGCGGTAATGGCCTGCTCGAGAAAGCTGACTTCCTGTACATCGGCTTCCGCCTGCTCCATTACCTGTTCTTCGTTATTCGCCATCTTTCGCTTCCTCCTTTTGCTCTGCACCCACACCCAGCTCACCGGACAGGGCGGCCAGCGCTTCGGTATCACTCAGTACACTTTCCAGCAGGTTTTCAAGATCCTCGGATCGGTCTGCTTTGGTCAACAGATCACGCAGTTTATTGCGGGTGTCCATCAGCTTGCGCAGCGGTTCGACCTGTTGCACGATCCGATGGGGTTCAAAGTCTTCCATGCGGTTGAAGTCGAGCTCGACCTTCATTTCGCTGTCATCATCTTCCAGCTTGTTGGCCACCTGGAATCCCAGCTTGGGGTTGACCTTGCCCATGATGTCGTTGAAGTTATCCCGATCAATCTGGGAGAACTTCCGGTCTTTCAGGGACTTCTTGGCCTCGGTGTTATCACCCGAGTAGTCCCCCATCACGCCCATGACAAAGGGCAATTCCTTCTCGGCGATCGTGCCGTTGGTTTCAACATCGTAGGTGATATGAACGCGAGGCTTGCGCACGCGCTTGAGCTTGTCGTGGATACTGTCGGACATAATCCCTAATCCTCTGTCATTGGTTTGGTTGGTCGTCACTACTGCCTTCTACGGGGTTAATCCTCGGTGATTTCTACGCCCGTCAGCTCGCTGTAATGCGTGCGAGAACTCTCGTCTGGTATCAGCTCCTGAATCAGTTCGTCCAGACGCATATTGCCCCACTTGACGGCTTTCTGAAGCAGGTAGGACACCGGGGAGTGGGGTTCGGTGGTGCGGAAAAATTCGGCAATCTCCCGAAGTTGACGGAAGGCCTCGTCGCGATCCAGCGCTTTTCGGGTAGCGGGCGTGTTCGCGGGAGCGTCTTCCGTTCCGGTCGCTTCAACCGCCTCGGAGGCACTGCCTTCGGATTCGTTCGCGGGCGATAGCTTGTCGCGCCCCAGATGATTGACGGCACCTCGACACTCTTCCAGAACTTCTAGAATATTGCGGGAAGGGGGCGCCAGCTCAATACCACAGTGTTGATCCAGTAGGCTCTGGCAGGCACGAAAATGCTCAATGGCCTGATCCAGATCTTCCCGCTGGTTCTGAAAGAATGTGTCGTCTGATTCCCGGACGGCTTTCTCGATATCCCCCAGCCCATAACCGAGTTTGGCTTCTTTTGCCTGACGGGCGTCTTCATCGGCCAGCTTCTGAATGTCGAGTGCCTGCTGGTAGTGCCAGTAGCTGAAGGGGGCGGGGGGTTGTCCTTCCGTGATGGGGACACGGCGAATCGGTGCGATCAATACGCCCT
>NZ_DGMV01000035.1:18778-28328 GCF_002388575.1 Marinimicrobium sp. UBA4509 | reverse complement strand
TCGGTGCGATCAATACGCCCTCTGCCCCCTCACCGTTCAGTCCGGAGAGAGGGGCCACGCGAGTTTCCAGGCCGTCTTCGTCCGGTGTCGGGTAGAGGTTCTCCCAGTATTGTTCGACCAACCCGCGAATCAGTGCGAACGCATCGCGCAAGCCCTGAAAGCCCTGTTTGCGTACCAGGGCTTCGGTGTACCAACTGGCGACTTCGAGATCCTTGGCTTCTTCCTTGAGAATTTTGGGGGCCAGGTTCAGCACTTCACGCCAATGGTGGTCGGCCTCCTGGCTGTCACCGTCGTGTACGGACTTGCGTTCCGCCGCTCGGGCGCTGGATCGTTCGCGTTTGAGTGTCTGGTAGGTTGAGTTCGGAGACGCACTGGCGCGAGGGTCTGCACCCGAGGGTGTATCCTCAGCGATAGGGGCGAGTAAATCGTCGAGCTCAATGATATGGGGTGAAGCCATTGCCTGTCTTTCCCTATGGTGTTCTGCTGATTCCTGTCACTGCCGGCCTTGAGTCACATCGACTTTAACGGCTTTTTTCTGGTCTGATGCAGACATTCCGCGAAGGAATGAAGGTAGTCCGTCACATAAATAAACATAACAATCCGTTGTTGGCTATTCGCTGGAGATGGAGAAAGCTACCACAGCGCGATTAAAAAATTAACTGTTTACGAATCGAATGCCAAATATTTTTTTGTTCCGCGTCGAAAAATGTGACCGAGTGCAATATTTTTGATTCTGTTTCAAAAAAAATATGGTGTACAATCCGTTTCCATCACAGAATGGCCGGCGCATCGCAATGGCGTGGCTCAAAAAATTTTGTGATCTGCGCCAGGGAATGTCCTTCGGGCAACGAAGGGCGAACGCCGCATACAGTCTCCTGGCTCGACGCCCAGACGGCTCAGCCAATGGAGCGTAAAGAAAACGGACACTTTCGGGATGATAACGGAATGAACTTACAGCTAAGGATGATCAAAACGCCAGAAGGCGCCTCTCTTCCCCAACAGCAATTTTCATTCGATCAGCACGGCGGAACGATCGGGCGCGGTCCCGATAATCACTGGGTTCTGCCGGATCCCGACCGGATCCTGTCGGCTCGGCACTGCGAGTTTACGGTCGAGCAGGGACGCTTCCAGTTGATCGACCACAGCACCAACGGCACTTTTATCAACGGTTCGTCAGAGCCTTTGGGCAAAGGCGTGGTGACGACGATCAATCACGGTGATCAGGTTGAGATAGGCGACTACACGTTCGCGATCGACCTGTTGAATGTCGAGGCCGGCTCGCTCGATGCGTCGCCTTTTGCGACAGAGCCCGCGCCAGAGGAACATCCCGCCACGCCTTTTTCCGTCGATGATCCCTTTGCCTGTGATCCCTTTGATGCCGGTCCGGTCGCCGACCCGTCCCGAGATTCCCTGGATCCTCTGCAGATGCTGGATGGCGCATCCGGTGCCGAGCGCGAACCCTGGCACAATGAGTCCACAGCACTGTATCCCGGCCCTGGCGAAGGGGCCTTCTCCGATTCCGAATCGAAGTGGCAGGATCCGTCCGTCGACGCGATCCACTGGCCAGAGGCCCATCAGGAACAACTGATTCCCACCGACTGGCTGGAGCCTTTGGAGCGCGAGCCCGACTCCGCCTCCCCGCAGCTCGACCGCGAGCCCGAGTGGGCGGCCGCCCCCCAGCCAACGGATGCACAACTCCGGGATGAACCCGCTGGGCATGACGATAACGCGGCACAGGAAATACCAGGGCCTGTCGTCACGCCTCAGCCTGGCAAGCGCCCGAGCCTGGATCGCCCGACTCCGGTCAGCCGCGCTGAACCTGTAGAGGTTACGTCCACCCAGCCGTCCGCAGACTCCATGCCACCCCGGACATCGGAAACGCTATTTTCCGCCATGGGAGTGGATCTGGACCGGCTGAGCCCGGAGGCGCGAGTGGAGCTGGAGCCGCTGATCGGCACCATGATGCGGGAGGTGATTGAGGGGTTGATGCAGGTGTTGCGCTCTCGGGCCAGCATAAAAAACGAGTTTCGGATGAATGTCACCACCATTCAGCCCGTGGAGAACAATCCACTCAAGTTCTCTGCCGATGTCGATGAAGCGCTAGAGAATATTTTTGTGCGTCGAAGCCAGGCGTACAAGGAGCCTTTGCAGGCCATTCGCGAGGGATTCCAGGAAATTGCGGAACACCAGTTGGCAATGATCTCCGGTATGCGTCGAGCGTTTGAGCATATGCTCAAGGAGTTCGACCCGGATCGTTTCGAGGCCAATGCGAACAGCCAACAGAAACCCAGCGTCATACCGCCCGTACGCAAGGCGCGCTATTGGGACAACTACCGAGCGCACTACCGGGGCCTGAGTGACAATATGGAGCGCTCTTTTCAGCAGATTTTCGGTGACGAGTTTGTCCAGGCGTATCAGGATCAGTTGCGTCGCCTGTCTGCCCTGCGTCCTTGAGCGGCGTCGCGATAATCGACCGGTAACGATAGGAGAGATGAATTATGGAACGGTTTGATTTACTTCGTAGGCTTTTTCCGGTTCTGCTGGTGTGTTGGTTGACCGCCTGCGCGAATCAGGAAAGCCGCGTCGGGGGTATGCTCAAGTTACAGACCGATGTCAGGCTGTCCATTGACGCGCGCGCGGACATCAATCCCGATCACAGCAACGAGCCCGCGCCAGTGGTGCTGAGGTTTTACGAGCTGACCGCCGAACAGGCGTTTGCTGACGCTGACTTTGTGCGTCTGTATGAACGTGACTCGGCCGTGCTCGGTGATACGTTGGTACGTCGACGCCAGCTACCCGGTGTGGTCCCCGGCGAGATTCGGGACCATGAGCTGGTACTCGATGCGAACACGCGCTATGTCGGCATCATGGCCGAGTTCTATCAGTACCAGCGCGCCGCCTACAAAGTCGTCATTCCCGTTACCGCGCGCAACGTGTTCAGGGATGTCATCAAACTGCAGATCTCGGGTAACCAGTTGTCAGTGCTGAACTGATTGGAACCCACAATGAACCGGCAACAATAGGGAAGATAGATCATGTCGTTGAGCAGCAAAGTCATCTGGTCCGAGGGGATGTTTCTGAACCCTCAGCACTTTCAGCAGTACGACCGCTACGTCGAACGCTACATCGATGCCAAGTGCAGTGCCCTGGGCGCCTATGCCTGGGGATTACAGGCATTGGAGCTGGATCAGGAGTTGCTCAAACTGGGCAAGCTGTCCGTGTCCCGGGGGCGGGGCGTGTTCCCCGATGGTACTCCCTTCAATTTCCCCGAAGTGGATGATGCGCCCGGGGTGCTCGAGGTTCCCGAAGGCGCCCACAATACGCTGGTGTATCTTGCGGTACCGGTTCGTCGGCCGGGCGCGGTGGACGTCTCCCGGGAAGATGATGCACAGGCCCTGGCCCGCTATTACGTGTCGGAAGTCAGTGCGCGGGATGTCACCTCGGATGGCGGAGATACCCGTCCCGTGGATGTGGGTAAGCTCCGGTTACGCCTGATGCTCGAGTCCGAGGATCTCAGCGGGTATGCCTGTATTGGCGTGCTGCGCATTGCGGAGGTGCGCGATGACCACAACGTGCTGCTCGATGAGCAGTACTTGGCCACCTGTCTCGATTGTACGGCCGCCCCCAGACTCGCGGGCTTTCTGCCCGAGTTATCGGGGATGCTGCATCATCGGGGCGAGGCAATTGCGGGCCGTCTGGCGGATGCCCGCCGGGGCGGAACCGCGGAAATCGCCGACTACATGATGCTGCAGATGATCAACCGCTATGAACCCCTGATCGCCCATCTGGCCACGGTGCGCAATCTGCATCCTCTGGCGCTGTTTCAGCAACTGCTGCTGATGGCCGGAGAGTTGTCCACCTTTGTCGCCAGGGAGAAGCGGCCACCGGAGTTCGCGCCGTACCGGCACGATCAATTGCAGGCCACGTTTTTGCCCCTGATGACCACCCTGCGCAGCTACCTGTCGATGGTGTACGAGCAGACCGCCATCGGTCTGCCACTTGAGGAAAAGAAATATGGTATCCGCGTGGGTACCATTCCCGATCGCTCGCTGCTTTCTTCGGCGGCGTTTGTGTTGGCGGTGCGCGCCGATATCGCCGAGGAAACCCTGCGCTCGCGCCTGCCGGCGCAAATAAAGGTGGGTCCGGTGGAGCGTATCCGGCAGTTGGTCAACGCCGCCATGCCGGGTATTGCCATCAAACCTTTGCCCGTGGCGCCGCGGCAGATTCCCTACCGGTCGGGATACGCCTACTTTGAGTTGGATCAGCACAGCGCCTTCTGGCGGGAAATGGCCAGCTCGGGTGGCTTTGCGTTGCACGTGGGCGGAGACTTCCCCGGCCTGGAAATGGAGTTCTGGGCGATTCGCCAATAGCGATCGCCTCTCGATATTGAGGAGCACCCATGGATTCTCCGGACAAAACGGTCTTTCGCCAGCCTCGCCCCGGTGGCGATCGCACCCGAATGAAACCAGACGTGAACACCCCGCGCGCTGCGGCCGGAACACCAGAGCCGCGTGCGCCTTCACCGGTTGATTCACCCGCGCCACCATCAGCGATGGACCTGCCTCCTGAGCCTCTGGTTGCCGGTCGGGGGCTCAATCCTCTGGTCAGCTCCGCCAATACGCTACTGCTGGTATTTGGCAAAGTCCGCCAGTCGGCACGCCACACTGATGTGCGCGGTCTGTACCGTCAGTTGACCCAGTCGATCCGGGAGTTCGAAGTGGAGGCCCGGGACCGGGGCTATCCGCCGGAGATTGTGCTGGCGGCCCGTTATGTTCTCTGTTCGGTTCTGGATGAGGCGGTACTCAATACCCCCTGGGGTAGCGACAGTCCCTGGGCGCAGCGGACTCTGCTCAGTGCGTTTCACAATGAAACCTCAGGGGGTGAGAAATTTTTTCAGATCCTGCAGCGCATGAACCAGGCCCCATCCCAGAACCTGGACATGTTGGAGTTGATGTATTTGTGCCTGAGCCTGGGGTTCGAAGGGCGCTACCGTCTGGCAAACCGCGGACGCGATGCCCTGGAGCAGATCAAAGACGAGCTCTACCGGACCATCCGCCGGTATCGCGGCGAGCACGAACGCGCGCTGTCGCCACGTTGGCAGGGACTCGGCCGGACCTCCTCAACCCTGGGAGAATCCATTCCGTTGTGGATCTGGAGTGCTGCCGTGGCGTTGCTTCTGGTGTTGATCTTTTCCGGTTTCCGGTACTGGCTTTACACCAATTCCAACCCCGTTGTGGAGCAGCTCGATACTGTCAATGAGCAGATTGAAACCTTTTCCAGGGATTCGTTTGAGTAGACCAACAGGGAACCGATGGTAATGATGAAGCGGATTAAAAATACCTTGCTCCACCCGGTCACCTTATCGCTGGTGGGTGTCTTAATTCTGGCGCTGCTGGTCTGGTTTGGCGGACCCCTGATCAAGTTTGGCGATGAAAACGCGGCGCCCCTGGCCAGCAGCATCACCCGACTGTTGGTCATTCTGGTGTTGCTGGTGCTGTGGGGGCTGAATAACCTGCGCCTGCAATGGCGGGATCGCCAGCAGAATCAGGCGATGGTGGACGACATTCAGCAGAGCCAGACCAACGCAACGGACTATGTCAGTAGTCAGGCGGCCGAGGATGTCCAGCAGATTCAGCAGCGCTTTTTCGAAGCGCTGGCCGTGCTTCGGCAGCGTCGTTTTCGGGGCCGTGCCAACAAGAGTCGAGCCTTGTATGAGCTGCCCTGGTACATCATGGTGGGCCCGCCGGGTGCGGGCAAAACCACCGCGCTGGTGAACTCCGGGCTGGAGTTTCCCCTGGCCGAAAAGTTTGGTGCCGGAGCGCTGCAGGGCGTTGGCGGAACCCGACACTGCGATTGGTGGTTCACCAATGATGCCGTGCTGGTGGACACCGCGGGACGTTACACGACCCAAGACAGTCACCGGGTGGTGGACAGTTCGGCCTGGGAGGGGTTTCTGGGGCTTCTGAAAAAGCACCGCCGTCGCCGGCCGATCAACGGCGTGATTGTCTCGATCAGCGTGCAGGATCTGCTCACCCAGACCGAAGAAGAGCGCGCCCGTCATGCTCGCACCATTCGCACCCGCATTGATGATTTGATGAGTAAGCTGGAGGTGCGCTTTCCCGTCTATCTCATGTTCACCAAGTCGGACCTGATCGCGGGCTTCAATGAGTTTTTCGAAGACCTGGGGAAAGACGAGCGTGAGCAGGTGTGGGGCCTCAGCCTGCCCCGCGCCGGTTCGGTGGAGTCGGCCCCGGACTTTGAGTTTATTGACGCCGAGCTTCGTCAACTCGAAGCCCGACTGTACGAACGTCTGATCTGGCGACTTCATCAGGAACGCGATCCCCAGCGTCGGGCCGCCATCGAGCATTTTCCGACCCAGTTTGAACAACTCAACCGCCTGGTCAAGGGGTTTGTCGAGCAGACCTTTGCCCCGAATCGCTATCGTTACCAGCCGTTGTTGCGCGGCGTCTATTACTCGAGCGGCACCCAGGATGGCACGCCGATTGATCGCCTGGTCAGTACCGTGTCGGCACAGTTCGGGTTTGGGCGCGAACCGGCCGCACCGGGGGTGAATCGGGGTAAAGGCTTTTTCCTGGGACGGCTCTTTCAGGATGTGATTTTTCCGGAGTCTGAGCTGGTGGGCACCAATCCACGCTATGAACGCTGGCGGCAGTGGGGGCGGCGCTCGGCTTACGCGGCTTTGGCGGCCAGTGTCGTGGGTCTGATGATGGTGTGGACAGGCAGTGTCAGTCGCCACGCCTCTGATATGGAAGATGTCCGCTCGCACCTGTCCCGCTTCGAGCAGCGACAAGGGGATGGTTACGGTCCGGCAGCCCCCCGAGCGCACCTGCCAGCGCTGACCGCCCTGGCTCAGGCCAGTTCTGTATACGACCGGGACGCACACCCGGTATTGACCGGCGTCGGCCTCTACATGGGACGCATCGATGAACGCGCCGATCAGGCGTATCAGCGTTATCTGCGCGGCCCGTTCACTCAGGCATTGTTGCGGGAGCTGGAGCAGGCGCTGCTGAATACCGAAGATGATCTGCAGTTGTACAACCAGTTCCGGGTGTACCAGATGTTCGGGGATACTTCGCGCATGGAAGCCCCGCAGGTGGTCGAGTGGTTTACCCGTCGGTGGGCCGCTACGGTGGAGCGCGAGACTCAGACCTCGTTGCGGCACCACCTGGAGGGGTTGCTGGCCCTGGAGTTGACGGATCAGGCGCTTAACCAGCCTCTGGCCCGAACGGTGGCCCAACGCCTACTGCAGGTTCCGGTCGCTCAGCGAGTCTATAACCGGATTCAGAGCGAGCCGGAATTTCAACGTCCGGTTGATCTGCGGGCTCAATACGGCAATCAGTTGACCGCGGTATTTGAATTGCCGGCGAACGCCCGGGATGCGATTCAGGTGCCCTGGATGTTCACCCGCGAAGGCTACAAGTCCATCGACCTCTCACCACGATCGCCGGTACTGCGTGAGCTGGTCAATGACCGCTGGATATTTGAGAGCCTGGAGCAGAGTGCCCAGACCATGACTGAGGACGACCTCGGGGAGCTGAGCGAGCGGGTGACCGAACTGTATCTGCGCGACTACATTCGCACCTGGGTGGGAGTACAGCAGGCACTTTCCATTGATTCTTTCGCCAGCCTCAATCAGGGCAGCGAGCGGTTGGCGCGTGCGGCGGACCCACTGTACTCGCCCCTCTTGCGGGTACTGGAGGTCAGCGCCGCGCAGACGCAGTTGACCAACCCCGAGCTCAAGGAAAAGGTGGCCGGAGCGGGTCGTAGTCAACGAACCAGTATTGCGGCCGGTTTGATTGCCTCGCAAATGGACTCCACCGAAGTGGATCGCCATTTCAGTGAGCTGCATCGGTTGATGGCGGGGGATGCCGGTCAGGCACCCATTCACGCGGTGCTTGGGGAGGTGCGCAAGCTGAGTGATTTCGTGCAGGACATCCGGATGTCGCCGGACCCCCAACGACGCGCGTTCGAAATCGCCCGCGCGCGCTTTGCCGATGGCGAGGGTAATCCGGCCAGTCAATTGCGAAGCTATGCGCGCAACCTGCCCCAGCCCCTGGAGCAGTGGCTCAACGGCCTGTCACGGGAAACCTGGCGGAGTATTCTGATTGAAGCTCGAGGGCATGTCGTCAACGAGTGGCAGGCCCAGGTGTATCAGCCGTATCAGCGCATGGCGGCGGGCCGTTACCCACTGGTGGGCGGTGTGGATGCGGAAATGTCACTGTACGACTTCAGTGAATTCTTCAAGCCGGGCGGGCTGCACGAGCGTTTTGTACAGCAGTATATCGAGCCGTTTGTTCAGACCCGGGGGCGGTGGCACAACCGGCAGGTGGATGGTTACGGCCTGGGGCTTTCGGCCAGTGCCTTGGCTCAGATCCGCCACGGGCAGGCGATCACCGAACTGATGTTCCGCTCGGGGGAGTCCTCCCCGCGACTGAGTCTGGAGTTCAAACCGCAAGACCTGGCCAAAGACAATGCCCGCTTTATTCTTGATATGGGCGACCAGACCCTGTCGTACAGTCACGGGCCCAAGTTCTGGCGTCGGGTTGACTGGTCGGGTGATCAGGCGGAACGCCGGCTGCGTCTGGTGTTCGAGAAGGTCAACGGGGGCGCCAGTGATCGGGTGTACCAGGGGCCCTGGGCCTGGTTCCGAGCGCTGGATGATGCTCAGGTGCAGAAAACGTCTCGCTCGGACGTCTTCCACCTGACGTTCTCCAGCGCCGCCGCGGATACCCGTGCGGATCGGAACACGATGGTGTATGAAGTGCGCACCCAAAGCGTCGACAATCTGTTGACCAATAATCCCCTGCGCCGATATCAGTGTCCGGAGGTGCTGTGATGAGTGCCAATGGCGTCGTTGGTTTTTTCGGTAAGCTGCCCGCCCACGGTGATTTCATTCACCGGGGGCTACCATCGCAGTGCGTGAATATCTGGGATGACTGGTTACAGTCTGTAATCGCTGCGACTCAGGAGCAGTTGGGCGAGCACTGGCTGGATGTGTATCTCACCAGTCCCATCTGGCGATTTGCGCTCTCTCCAGGCGTGATAGACGGCCAGCTTTGGGCCGGAATTTCTCTGCCCAGCGTGGACCGGGTCGGTCGTTATTTTCCGTTCACCATCCTGGGCTCGGCGCCGGCCAATACCCCGGCCACGGTGGCGTTGACCGCCGCCGATGTCTGGTACGAATCGCTGGAGTCTGCTGCCCTGGCTGCGCTCGACGGCCAGATTCAGATCGATTCACTGGCGGCCCGTATTCAGTCCAGTCCCCTGCGGGTCAATGCGGAGTACACCCGACTAGCGTCCGGCTCGGGCGGTGATCGTATCGTCACACTTCATGAAGAGCAGGCCCGGCCCGAGCAGGTCTATCCCTACCTGTTGGATGCGGCCCTGTCGGCGACCATGCCGAGCTACAGCATCTGGTCCACCGCGGGATCTGATCGGGTCGAACCCTGTGTCGTTACGGCGCGGGGTTTGCCGGCGGTTTCAGGGGTGGCCGCCATGTATACGGGGCAGTGGCGGGACTGGCAGTGGG
>NZ_DGMV01000035.1:7309-18665 GCF_002388575.1 Marinimicrobium sp. UBA4509 | reverse complement strand
GTGGCGGGACTGGCAGTGGGAGCAGCCGTTCGCACCGTGCCCCAGGGAGCTCAGGGATGCTTGATACCCAGACCCGGCCGCAACCGGTTGATACCACGTATCGGCGCCCCATTCACTGGCGCTGCCAGCATGCGACCCATGCCGGCGCGGTGCGCAAGTTGAATGAAGACGCGGTGTTTGCGTGCGCTGATCATAACCACTGGGCGGTGGCCGATGGCATGGGCGGTCACGAGGTGGGCGACCTGGCCAGCCGGGAAATCGTTCAGGGTCTCGCCCAATTGCACTTGCCCGAAGCGTTGGCTGAATCGGTGGATCGGGTTGAAGACTGTCTGCAGGGGGTAAATCAGGGGTTGCAGAACTATGCCCGAATGGAGCTCGACGGCGCCACGATCGGGAGCACACTGGTGCACCTGATGATCCGCGGTCGTATCGGGGTGGTGCTCTGGGCGGGGGACTCCCGGTTGTACCGTTTTCGCAACGGAACCCTCACGCAATTGAGCCGGGATCATAGCCAGGTAGAAGACATGGTGGCCATGGGCCTGATCAATCGCGAGCAGGCCCGAGTGCATCAGTGTAGCAACGTGATTACGCGTGCGGTCGGAGTGGAAGAGCATCTGCAACTGGATATGCGCCTGTTTGATGTGCGGCTCGGTGACCTGTTTCTCTTGTGCAGCGATGGACTTCATGGCGTGATTGAAACCGAGACCATCGCACGAATCATGGCCGACCGGGATCCTGACCTCTGCGCTCAGGCACTGATTGATGTCGCCTTGCGCGCGGGGGCGCCGGATAACGTCTCGGTGGTGGTGATCAAAGGCGAGCCCGGAAAAGTAGACAGTTCCAATGGACGGCAATGCGCTCAATGAGAACGTTGAGTCAGGAAGATGAAGGGATATGACTGAAACCAGGGACACTAAAACGCGGATTGCGCCGCGCGCAAAAACCCCACCCGATGCCACCGTGTATACCCCGAGGAGCCGATCGGAGGAAACGCCTGCGGCGAGTGACAGAACCCGCTATCAGGCGCCGCCGCGTCGTCGTGGATCGGATGCCACGCTGGTGGATCCGAATCCGCCCACCGTCGTCGCCAGACCGACCAAACCCAAAGCGGCCGCTTCCCCGAAGCGCCCCTCGGGTCATCATGGTTTACTGAAGCGCCGGTTTTTGCTGGAGGACATTCTGGGGGCCGGTGGTATGGGGGTGGTCTACAAAGCCAAGGATCGGCTGAAAATCGAGGCCCAGGATCGTGACCCCTATGTCGCGATCAAGGTGTTGAGCGACGAGTTCAAGGCCCACCCGGAAGCGTTCATCGCCCTGCAGAGAGAGTCGCGCAAAACCCAACGTATCGCGCACCCGAATATCGTTAACGTACACGATTTCGACCGGGATGGCGACACGGTTTTCATGACCATGGAGTTTCTCGATGGCAAGCCGCTGGACAAGTTGTTATCCCAGTATCGTTCCACCGGATTGCCCCATGAAGATTGTCTGAAGATTCTTGAAGGCGTGTGTTCGGCATTGATCTATGCCCATGCGGAAAACATCATTCACTCGGATCTGAAGCCGGGCAACATCTTTGTCACCCACCGAGGCATTCCCAAGGTGTTTGACTTTGGTATTGCCCGCGCGGTGGCCAAAGCCGAGCGGTCCGATGATTCGGAAGACGATAAAACGGTTTTTGATGCGGGGAACCTTGGCGCTCTGACCCCCGCTTACGCGAGCCTGGAGATGCTTGAGGGCGCTCCGCCCGATGCGCGTGATGACCTCTACGCGCTCGGGTGCATTGCCTATGAGCTTTTTGCCGGCGAGCACCCGTTCAACCGGGTGCATGCCGACGAGGCGGCCCGTCAGAAGTTGAAACCGAAACGCCTGGTGGGTATTCCCAAAAGCCAGTGGCGAGCCATTGAGCACTGTCTGGCTTATCGCCGAGAGGATCGGGTGGCGTCGGTTCAGGCGTTCTGGAATGCCTTCGTGCACCGGAAAGTGGCGATTGCCAAATACGCGATCGGCGCGCTGATTGTGGTGACGTCAATGGCGACCGCCGCCTATCAGTATCGGGACCAGTGGATTCCACAGTTTTCCGAGCAGGATGTGCGGTTGGAAATCGAGCAGCGACTCAGACTGGAAATGAAGCAGAACGAGCTGACCGAACTGTTGACCACACTGACCTTTTCTTCTCAATGGGAGCGTCAGCTCTGGCAGAGCTATACCGACTTGCAGGATCTTTTGGGTGAGAGCGATCAGTGGCTGGAAGGTCAGCGTGCGTCCATTTACAAGGCGTATCTGGAAAAAATTGATGAGGAAATTGAAGCAGGCGCCCTGGAGCAGGCCCGTGCCCGGCTGACCAATGCCCGGCGCTACAGCGATGACGAAGCCGCGCTCGATCGGCTGTCCGCACAGATAGACAGCGCACTTGAGCGGGCCCGGCTCGAAGCGAAGCAGCAGGCCGAGGCGCGCCGAGCGGCGCAGGCTCTGGCGCAGGAACAGGCACGCAAGCAGGCGGTTCAGGAAAAAGTCAATCGCGAGTTCGATAACGCACTGGCCAACGTTGATCGACAGCTTGCCTGCCGACAACAGCTGAATATGGATGACCTGGCCATTGCGGTCAACAAGTTGCAGGAGTTGGACCCGGGTCGATACCAGCGCGAGCAAAGCCGGATGATCGGCGCGCTGGCATCCTGCATCGAAACCATTGGCGCTCGCTTTCCCGACCGGGCCCAGACATTCAAGCAGCATGCCATGCAGATTTTTCCGCGCAGTGCCGCCATTGCCGGCATCGCCATAGAACCCAAAGACCCCTGTGACGCCTCTCTGGCCGGAATGGGAGGCCGAGGCCCGCGCGCGGGGTGTCGGGATACCTTGCCGGGCGCGGGGCTCGGTCCGGACATGGTGGTGGTCCCCGGGTTTGCGGGCCGGCCTGCTTACGCCATTGGTCGTGAGGAGGTGACCGTTGGGGACTTCAATCGCTTCTGTCGCGCATCAACGTGTGAGGTACAGCAAGAGCAATCCCGGGACAGACCCGTCACTGACATCAGTATTGAGCAGGCGAAGGCTTACGCCCGCTGGCTCAGTGAACAGACCGGTTACCGTTATCGGCTGCCAACCTACGAGGAGTGGCGCCATGCTGCCCGAGCGGACGGCGCCGAGCCGGACCCGAACCGCAACTGTCTGTTCTCCTCCCGGGGTATTCAACGTGGCGGTTCCATGGTCAAAGCCAGCGTGGGTGGGCAGAACCGCTGGGGCCTGGTGAATCATCTGGGCAACGCTCAGGAGTGGGTCCTCAGCGGGGGAGCGTTATCGGTTGCCGGGGGGCACTACGATACGCCGATGGATGAATGCCAGGTGAGCTGGCAGAAATCACACGATGGCCACCCGGACACCTATACCGGTCTGCGCTTGGTCAGACAGCTTAAAAACCGCTAAGAGACTCGAGCGATATGACCGTGGATGTGACAACTCTGATACAGCAGCTGCACCAGTTGGTAGACGACTACAACCAGCGATCGGTGTCGTTGGCGGAGTATCGGCTGAAGCGCCGCCACCTGTTGCTGGCCATCGATTCAAATGTCAACGGTCGGACCGCACCAGAAAGCGCGACCGACGATCTTGTAACTCAACGGAAACATCATTAACCACAGAGGCTTGTTATGGAATTTGTCCGTTTTTTTCAAGTGGGTGGCCCGTTCATGTGGGCGATCCTGTTCATCATGGCGGCGGGGCTGGCGATTACCCTGGATCGCTTCTTTTACCTGTCCAAAACCCAGAAGTCGGTCAATCGGGTCTGGCTCAAGTTGGCGCCGATGCTCAAAGCCCAGGATTACGAGCGGGCCTCACAGTCGCTGACCGACCTGAAAGACCCACTGGGACGGATTCTGAGTTACGGCTTTTCCCGTTTCAAAGGGAACCCCAGGCGCGAGACGGTCGAATCCGCGATGGAGGAGGGCGTAATGGAAGTGCTGCCGGAGGTTGAACAGCGTACCCATTACCTGGCAACGCTGGCCAATGTGGCCACGCTGCTTGGGCTGCTGGGCACCATCATTGGCCTGATTCAGGCATTTACCGCTGTGGCCGAGGCGAACCCGGCGGATAAGGCGGAGATGCTGTCGGCCAGTATTTCGGTGGCGATGAATACCACGGCCTTTGGGCTCTGCGCCGCCATTCCGCTGTTGCTGTTGCATTCCTATCTTTCCACCAAAGCGGCGCGAGTGGTCGACAGTATTGAAACCGCCGCGGTCAAATGTCTGAACTTGATGATCAGGGAGTAAAGGCATGCGCTTTCGTCGCAAGCGTCAGGTTCAGGAGGCCGCTGAGCTGAACATCACAGCGTTCATGAATCTGATGGTCATACTGGTCCCGTTCTTGTTGATTACGGCGGTTTTCTCCCGGATGACCGTTCTGGAGTTGAATCTTCCGGGGCCGCAGACGGAGCAGGAATCCTCGGAACAGCCGCTGGATCTTCAGCTCCAGTTGGTGGTGTCGGACGATGACCTGGTATTGCGGGATGCCAACATCGGCGTGATTACGCGTCTGGAACGGACGGATGATGAGGACCAGTGGCGCCAGCTTCGGGAGGCACTGATTGAAATCAAGCAGCGCTTCCCCGATGAAACCGCGATTGCCTTGCGACTGGCGCCGGGCGTTTCCTACAACACCCTGATACAGGTGATGGATCGGGTCGGGAGCACGCAGCAGGTACAGCTTGGTACGCTCGAACGGGTCGAGCTGTTTCCGGACATATCGCTGGGTGATGCGCCGACGGACAGGGAGGGTTCGGCATGAAATCTCTGAGTCGACGGGCCCGCCGTATTCAGCGCAACCAGAAGTTGCGCAAGTCGCCGGGGCTGAATCTCGTGTCACTGATGGATATCTTTACCATTCTGGTGTTTTTCCTGCTGGTCAATGCATCGAGTGACAGTGAGCTGCCCAGTCAGAAAGTGATGAAACTGCCGGATTCCACCGCCGGGCAACCGCCCGAGGAAACTTTACGGGTATTGATCTCGCGAGAAGCCATACTGGTGCATGGCCAGTCGGTGGCGAAACTGGAGGAGGTGACCAAAGAGGGCGACGGTGTCATTGAGCCTCTGCGGGAAGAGCTGGCCTACCGACTGTCGCTGTCTGCCGGTGGTGAAAACGACACCCTGACGGTGTTGGCCGATCAGTCTGTCCCCTACGAAATCATCAGGCGGGTGGTGGAAACCAGTCGGGTTCTGGAATTTCGCCAGGTCGCCTTCGCCGCCAGTCAGATCTCCGACCCTGCGGAGGAGGCGAGTCAGTTGTGAGCATCATGATGCAGACCGCCCCCCGTTATCAGGACCTGGTCATCCAGTGGCAGCCCGGTCGATCTTCGGCCAATCACTATCGCTGGTGGCTGACCGGCTGTGTCGGGTTGGCGCTGGCAATCGCGTTGACGTTATCGCTGGTTGAGGTTCCGGAAAAGCAACGCATGACCCGATCGGATATTCCCGAGCGGGTGGCCCGCTTTATGCTCGAGCAACCCAGTGATCCACCGGTTAAGGCGCAGGAGGAGGTGAAGCCCAAGCCATTACCGGTGGCTGAGCCAAAGCCCCTGGTCGAGCGGGAGCGAGAGCGACCCGCCGTGCAGGAACCTGCCAACGAAGCGCAGCGTGAGGCCCGGGAGCAGGCGCAGCGCAGTGGCCTGTTGGCGCTCGGAAATCAATTGGACAGCCTGATGGATACCTCTGAGGTGGATGACTGGGTGGACACCGAAGGCAAAGGTGGCGCCGATGCCGGGCAGACGGCCACGGGTTATGGCGACGGTGATCTGGCATCAGCCGCTGAGCGAACGGGCGCACATGATGTTGCCGCAGTATCGGCCGGAGAGGGTGGCAGTGTATTGGCGCGACGCGATCTTGCCAACCTGGAGACTCCGCTCGTCGAGGACCGGGCGGAAAATCCGGAGCGCCGGGACAGTTTCGCGCAGACTGGGCGAACGAACGAAGAGGTCAGCCTGGTTTTCGATCGCAATAAAGGCCTCCTGTACTCACTCTACAACCGTGCACGTCGGCAGACGCCCGGGTTGCAGGGGCGTCTGGTGCTGGAAATAACCATTGAGCCTTCCGGTGAGGTGACCGAAGTGGCGATTGTTTCCAGCGAGCTGGACGATCATCGTCTGGAGCAGAGAATCAGGGCCCGCGTTTTACAATTTCGTTTCGAAGAACGAAGCGCACAGACCATTACCATCATCTATCCGATCGAATTTCTTCCGTCGTGATGAAGCTGATTTTTACGACACTGCGGTAGGCAGATTTTATTTTGGCGTGGTAATGGTCTTAAGACTATTTTTTGTACGGCAAAAGTGGAGAACCAGTTCACATAAAAATCCCGTATTTAAAGGATTTAAGTGATGCGATTCTCGCTATCGAAAAAAAACATTCTGTTTTTGCGAGACAGGTTGTTGGTGGTCAGTGAATTGGCTATCATTCGTCCCGGGTACCAGGAATGCGAAGTTTATTCCGAGTACTTTTTTTATCGCGTGTAAAGCGGCAGGGAAAGTTGCTCGGGTCTGAAGGCTTCCAGGCCTGATGTCCATAAACAGCAAACGCAAGGAGACTAAAAATGGCAATTTATCTTGAGTATGAAGGCATCAAAGGAAACGTAACAGCGGAGGGTTATAAGGACCACATTGCTGTTCAGTCCCTTTCTTTCGGTGTTGGTCGCGGCATCTCCATGGAGCCCGGCAACCTGTCCAACCGCGAAGCCACTCGTCCTACTGTCAGTGAAATCACCTTGACCAAGGTGGCGGACAATTCGGCCACGGCACTTTTCAAAGAAGCCGTTACCGGATCCGCAGGCAAGAAAGTCACCATCAAGTTCGTCCAGACCGGCGCTGATAAAGTCGTCGAGTATATGGATTACGTGCTGGAAGACTGCCTGGTCAGTGGTTATCAGATTGCAGGCGCTGAAGATGGCGACCCGGTAGAAACCATTTCTTTGAGCTTCTCGAAGATCATGGTCAACTACAACGACTTCGATAAGACGAACAAGTCCTCTAGTCCACAGCGCGTGGGTTACGACTTGACCACTGCGAAGCCGCTGTAAGTCAGGTCGGGCCTTGCGGCCAGACCGCAGGGCCCACTCAGCGAATATCGTCCCGCCTGCAAAGGGAGGGATACAAGGAACGATACCGTGCCGTTTGGTGCGCGGCTAACAGGTTGCTAAGTCTATGGGGCAGCTTACTCAGGAAAACCGCCAGGTCGCCATCAGCGACTTTTCATTGGGGTCCGATACCTTTCTCGTCAAGCGACTTTCCGGAAAAGAGAGTGTGTCCGGGTTGTTTGAGTTTCATGTCACTTTGATGTCGGAAAAGCTCGACATCAGAGCTGATGATGTCATGGGGAAGTTGGGTCACGTATCGCTTAAAAGCGAGAATGGGCGGGAGTTTTCCGGACATATTGCCCGTTTTGTGGCCGGAGAGGTTCAGGGAAATAATCTCAGAACCTATGAAATTGTGCTTCGCCCATGGTTTTCGTTTCTTCGCCACACGGTCAACAATCGAATTTTTCAGAACAAAACAACGAAAGATATCGTTTCACAGATTTTCTCCGAGCAGGGGTTGCAGGATTTTGACTTTCGTGCGCAGCCGGGAAGCACCCGTGAATACTGTGTGCAGCGCAACGAAAGTGACCTCCATTTCGTATGCCGGCTGCTGGAAGAAGATGGCATTTCGTATTTTTTCGAACATGCCGGAGGAAAGCATAAACTGATTCTGGTAGATCAGGCCAGCGCCTTTCCTGCCTTGGGCGAGAGCCAACTTGAGTATTCCCCGGGTTCCAATCCGGGCGCTCGAATTCATCGCTGGCAACACCGGTATCAGTACCGCACCGGCCAATGGACATTGAACGACTTTGATTTCAGCACACCGGAAAAATCCCTGCTGAACAACAGCCAGGGGCAGAACGGCTTTGCCCACAATGGTCAGTTTGAGCACTATGAATACCCCGGCTTCTACCACACCGGTGACGCGGAATCTGTGCCGAGGATGCGGATGCAGGCAGAAGAGCTCGATCGCAGTGTCGTCTCCGGTTCTTCGGATTACCCTCAGATGGTTGCCGGCGGGAAGTTCACCTTGGCCAAACACGAGTCGAGCCTGGAGAAAGGTGCTTATATTCTCCTGGAGGTGCACCACGAAGTGGTGGAGGACACCCAGACCACCGGGGAAGGCCAGGCTCAGTCTTATACCAATGATTTTATCTGTGTTCCGGCAGACACCGCTATTCGTCCGAAGGTCGTACACCAACGCCCGGTAATGAAGGGGCCGGAAACGGCCTGGGTCGTGGGGCCGGAGGGAGAGGAAATCTATATTGATGAGCTGGGGCGCATCAAGGTCAAATTTCACTGGGACCGTGATGATGAGCGCCACGAGAAGAGTTCCTGTTTCCTTCGTGTCGCCCAGTCCTGGGCGGGTAATCAGTGGGGTTCCTCGTTTATCCCGCGTATTGGTCAGGAGGTGGTGGTCGATTTCCTCAATGGCGACCCGGATCGACCGCTGGTCACCGGCTCAGTCTACAACTCGAAGAATCGCCCGGTATATACCTCGAAGACCCAAAGCGGGATTAAAACCCGCTCTACTCAAAAGGGTACCTCGGACAATTATAACGAGCTTCGCTTTGAGGATAAGAAAGGGGCGGAGCAGATCCTGCTACATGCCGAAAAAGACTACGACGTCGAGGTCGAAAACAATCAGACACTCACTGTCGACAATGACCGAACGAAAACGGTCCGTAATGATGAAACGAGTCTGATTGAGAACGATCGGACAAAAACCGTCAACAATAATCAGAGCGAAACCATCGGCAAGGATAAGTCGATAGACGTCGGGGAGAATCACCGGGAAACCATTGGCGCCAGTAAACAGCTGGAAGTCAAGAAAGACCACACCGAAACCATCGGGAACAACATGGTGATTTCGGTCAAGAATAACCTGACGGAAAGCGTTGAGGGTGAATACCGGGAGTCGGTGACCAAACAGTATGGTTTGAGCGCCAAGTCCATCAGTCTACAGGCTGATGATGAAATTACCTTGAAAACCGGTTCGGCCATGATCCAGCTGAAAAGCAACGGTGATATCACGATCAGTGGGGCCAATATCAATGTCAAGGGTTCCGGCAACGTCGTGCTCAAGGGCAGCAAAGTGACCAGCAATTAACCCTTTGTTTTTTGGAGGCGCAGTGTGGCGAGTGAATACGAACAGTTGGCAGATCCGGTGCGGTGCACCGAGGACGCGCCGGCCGATGCGCCACAGTTTTCTGCCCCAGAGGGGGCCTGGTTGGTGGGTACTCTGGCGGGGTTTACGGAGCAGGGGGCGCCCGAGGTAAGCGTCGTTGTCGACGGGCAGCGGTGCAGTCTTGTTACCTTGCCGGCCTTGCCGGTCTCGCGCGCGGATCTTGGTCGTCAGGCCGTGGTCAAGAACGCCACTGGTGAAGTCACTACTCCTTTGCTGATGGGGTTTGTACACACACCGTTAGAACTGACTCTGGAGGCCGGGCAGGGCGATAGATCGGAGCCCCGTTCCCGGCAAGCGCAAGCGATGTCTGTGGAAGTGGATGATGCACCGGCGCGCGACCTGGTAATGGAAGGGCAGGAGAAGCTGGTGTTGCGATGCGGTTCTGCCAGCATCACTTTGACGGAGGCGGGGAAAATCATCCTGCGTGGCCGACATCTGGTGAGTCGTTCCGAGGGCGTGAATCGCATTCTCGGTGCCTCCATCCAGATGAACTGAGTGCTTCGATCATGTTGCAGCTGAATAACCGCACACCCTTTGAGGCGGAGCTGACGGCCCTTAACGATGAAACCGGCGTGGAGACCTTGTACGTCATTGTCAAAGCGAGCTTTACGGAGGGCTGGATGCTCGCCGATGAACCCGTTCCGGTGTGGCGAGCAGACGAGTATTACGGCGAGCCGCATGAGTCCAGTTTGCGTTACCCCAGTGAAATTCACCTGGGGAAAACCGCTACGGATATCCTGGTGGAAGGTGACGCCTGGGCGCCCGGCGGGCGTCCGGTAAGGCAGTTGCCAGTGACGGTATCGGTGGGGCGGGTGAGCCAGTCACTCATGGTGTTCGGTGACCGGAGATGGGATCAAGGCCAGATCTCCGTGGCCGACCCGTTTGAGCGAATGCCGCTGACATGGGAGCGGGCGTACGGCGGCTCGGTCGCCGAAGGCGATCGCCGGCGGGTTTACAGCGAACGAAATCCGGTTGGACGATTCGCCAGTGCGCAGTGCACTGATCGCTCAGTGGATGGGGAGCTGATTCCGAATATTGAGCACCCGCAGGCGCTGCTTCGAAACCGGGACGATAGTCCCGAGCCGGTCGGTTTGGGCCCGGTGGCGCCGCACTGGCAACCGCGCACCCGGTTCGTTGGTACCTACGATCAACAGTGGCGTCTTCGCCGCGCGCCCTTTGCGCCGGAGGATTTTTCCCGGCGCTTTTTTAATGTGGCCGCTCCCGGCCTGGTGTACCCGGGCTGGATGCGCGGCGGTGAGCCGTTCGAACTGACCGGCATGCATCCCGATGGGGCATGGACCGGACAGTTACCTGAGGTTCCTCTTTCGGTCAGCGCTCACCACGGGGGGCGTCAGGAGCCTCTGTCGGCCCGATTGGAAACACTCTATTTTCAGCCGTTCAAGCGCACAGTGAGTTTAACCTGGCGGGCCAGTTTGAGTTGTCCGCGCGACGTGCTGAGCGTGGAGTCAGTGACGGTCTCAATGACCCGACAACCCCGGTAAACAAAGGAATTGAATGATGGCACAAACGACCTTTGCCAATGGCCGCGGTATTGCCCATAAGGGCAGTGGCGGCATGAGCACGGTATTTCCCGATGTCTGCAAAACCCCAGTGGGGTCTTCCGTCGTACCGATTCCCTACCCGAATATCGGCCGCTCGTCGGATACCGCAAAGGGCCCCAAATCCGTCACGCTGGACGGTCAGATGCCGATGGTCAAAGGCGCCATTTATAGCAAGAGCGCGGGCGATGAAGCCGGAGTCAAAAAGGGAATTATCAGTGGTAAGCACAAGGCCGAATGCGAGTACATGATGTACTCCTTTGACGTCAAAATTGAGGGTAAAAACGTCTGCCGCATGGGTGATCCCCTCTACCATAACAAGAAAAACATCATGGGGTAGATCAGGGATGACCGCTGCTATTACCGCTTTCCCCAATCCGCTTTCGGGGTTTGAGTCACAGTTTGACGACTGCGTTGAAGAGGTTGCCTTTCTCTGGTTGTTGCGCTCGCGGGCGTTGATTCAACCGCACTACCAAACCTCCGACCTGGCCGAACTCGAAAGCCGTATTGACGCCCAGCTGTTCGCCCTGGCGCAGGCCCCAGAGCGAGCCTG
>NZ_DGMV01000035.1:0-7226 GCF_002388575.1 Marinimicrobium sp. UBA4509 | reverse complement strand
CAGGCCCCAGAGCGAGCCTGGGCCGCCTGTCAGAGCGCCCTGGCTCATGCGGGGCCAGGTGAGGTGTTTGCGGCGGCCGCCGTGGCGTTTCGTACACTGGAAGTGGGGTGTATTCAGCAAGCGGTAGAAGCGGGGTTACAGGATGGGGCGGGATTCGCCGCGCTGGTGTCGGCGCTGACCTGGCTGCCCGGCCGTTACTGCCACGACTGGGTGCGTAAATTTTTCATCAGTAAGGAGCACATTCACAAGCGTCTGGCACTGGCAACCTGCCGGGCCCGTGGCGAGGACCCCTGCGACTTTCTGACCCGGATCCTGCGCCGGAACGACTGTCGTGCTGACAGTTTGCTGCACGGTGAAGCGTTGCACTGCGTCGGCGTTTTCAAGCGTCGTGACCTCTCACCGTTCCTGGCGGAAGGGCGCGAGGGTGGCGAGCCGGGGGTCACGTTTGAGGCCTGCCGCTCGGCCATTCTGTTGGGCGATCGGTCAGCAGCGAGAATGCTCATGCCGTTTGCCTTGCAGTCGGGCCCCCGGCAGTGCGACGCGTTGATCTTGGCCATGCGTGTGTTGCCGAGTACCGATGCCAAGCAGTGGGTCGCGCAACTATTCGGCCAAACCTCGCCGGACGCGGCCCGACTATCCGTGATCGCCACCGCGGCTCTGGGCGACCCGGAAGCGGTTCCCTGGTTGCTTCGCTGTATGAAGCAATTGTCGCTGGCTCGTGTGGCGGGCGAGGCGTTCTACCAGATCACGGGCGTCGATCTGCAAGCTCATGACCTGCACCATCAGCTCCCCCAACTCAATGACGCTGAAGCACAGGATCACCCGGACACACCGGTACCCCCGATGGATGACGATGAGCACTTGCCCTGGCCCAACACCGAAAAGTTGACCGTATTCTGGGAGACGATCAAGCACCGTTATCCGCCGGGTGAACGGCTCCTGCTGGGTGAGCCGGTCACCGAGGCCAATCTACAGCGGGTTCTGTCGGAGGGCCCCCAACGCCAGCGCGCCGCGGCCGCGTTGGAGTTGGCGTTGCTCGATCCGCAACAGTCCTGGTACTCCATGGAACGAAGGCAGGAATCGCCATGACCCAGAACCGAGTGTTGTATCTGGCCGGCAGCGGCATGATTACCGCCATTGGCGGCTCTACTGAAATGGTGTGGGCCGCCGCTGGCGCACAGATCAGTCGCTACGCTACCAGCAGCTATTTTACCGGAAAGCGCCGGTTGATCGTTCAGGCATTGGTGCCCGACGAAGCCCTGCCGCTCTTGCCGACCTTGTTGGAGCAGTACCCGGAGCTGACGCTGCGAGAGCAACGGATGTTGGCAATGTCGACGGTGGCCGCCGCCCAGGCGCTCCAGCCCGTCTCAGCGGGCTCGCCGATTCCCCTGCTTTATGCCGGTCCCGAGGTATACCCCGGTGTCGCCACCGGGCTGAGCGACGGCTTTCTTCCCGCGCTGTACGAACAATTGGCGCCCGGCGCCATTGACGCCCGGCGCTCCCGCGCGGTCAGTGTCGGCCGTCCGGGAGTCATTGAGGCGATCAAGTTGGCCTTTCACTATGCCTACGACATTGGCCACAGCGCTGTTCTGGTCGGTGGAGCCGACAGCTACCAGTTCAGCCCCTTGCTGGCGATGCTCGACGGGCAGAAGCGCTTGGCGGCTCAGCACCTGCGCCCGCACCCCGGAAGCGACGCCTTTGCACCGGGAGAAGCCGCCGGTTATCTCTGCCTGACGCCGGATCCGGAAAAGGCGCTGATTCAGAATGGCCGCCGCGTCGCCCTGACTGAGCCGGGTTTTGGCTACGAGTCCGGGCACTGGTTCAGTGACAAACCTTACCGGGGCGAGGGCCTGGATCAGGCGTTCAAGCAGGCCCTGGCGGGGCGTCCAACGCAGCGGACCATCAAGAACATCTACAGCAGTGCGAACGGCGAACGTTACTGGGGCAAAGAGTTGGGTGTGGCACTGACCCGCAACCACCACCTGTTCGACGATCCCAAGGTGCATCACCCCGCCGAGTATTACGGTGATATCGGCGCCGCGACAGGCGCCGTACTGGTGGCTCTCGCGGGCCAGACAGCGCTCAGTCTGCCGGGAGACGATACCCACCTCATCTATGGCTCCGCCGACCAGAGCTATCGGGGAGCGATCTGCTTACAGGCTGAAGGAGTGGCTGCATGACGCAAGTCGGCGAAGGTGTTGCGGTCGGTGGCGGCCGGGACCCCGACATCGATGACCTCGATGATAACCACTGGCTGGAACTGGAGTACCGCTTTCAGAGCGGGCGTGCCGTGTATGGCTATTTCCGGGCGACCGACAGCGACGGTATGGTCTGGGTGGGACGACTCAACGACCAGGGCCAGGTGTGTCTGGCCGGACTGCCGCCAGGCAATGTACGCGTAACGTTATTACCCGAACCCGATCTGGACGCGCGCATCGAAGCGACCCGAGCGTCGATCAAGGAAGTCCTTGACCAGATCATCGAAGATCAACGCCTGGAAGCCGAAGCCTACGAGCGTGAACTCGAACAGATGGGCGGCCCGCAGCGCGTTTTTGAACACATTCAGGCCGTGGGGCGTGGTGCGTGGAATGGCGCTGTGGGGTTCGTTGAGTTTGTGGGAAAAACGGCCTACAAAGTCGCGGAATTCTCCTATTACCTCAGTCCGGCCAACCTCCTGGGCGATACGCTAAGGGCCAGCTATCAAAGCTATCAGGACGGCGAGCTGACCTGGTCGGAATGGTATGACAGCGTCAACCAGAACCTGCAGGACGAACAAAAGAAAGACCTCGCCCGCCTGTTCGGCGTGGAGCCGGACGATATCTGCGAGGAGCGCCTGCGGGAATTGATGGGGCTGATCGCCGAGGCCTACGACATCGCCGCCTTTATCGCCGACGATGCACCCACCAGGGAAATGTTGCTGGAATTTGCCCAGGCGATGGCGGACAATCAATCCAGCGTTGAGTGGGCCGAGTTTGCCGGCGCCGGCGTATTTGAAATCGTCCTGGCGGCCCTGCTGGCCATCTTCACCGCCGGCGCAGGCAACGCCGCCCAGGCCGCCTCACAGC
The DNA here is from genome assembly GCF_002388575.1 of Marinimicrobium sp. UBA4509. NCBI lineage: Bacteria > Pseudomonadati > Pseudomonadota > Gammaproteobacteria > Cellvibrionales > Cellvibrionaceae > Marinimicrobium > Marinimicrobium sp. UBA4509. Next base: position 4,161 of record NZ_DGMV01000035.1, on the reverse strand, counting down.
TCCGCCACGCCAGCCGGCTGCGCGGCCTGGGCCACCTGTTTCGCAATCTGGCCCGACAGCTGCGTCGAAAGAAGCTCCGGAAAGAATTCGACGCGCCGGTTGATCAGAAAACCAGCCTTTCTACCGACCAGCCCCAAGCGCCTCAACTGACAGCCAGGGCCGAGCTGCCCTACGAACCGCATTCCGATGTCAAGGCGCCCAAAACTGGTGACCGAGTACATAAGCGCTATCACCGTGACGGAAACCCGGACGATCCCTATACTCTTCAGGCTGATGGGAAGCCGATGGGTGCGGAAACCGGCCCTATGCCGAACCACTTGACCGGGCTTGAGGCTCCCCCTGCAGGTCATGATGATTTGGTCGCTCAGGGCTGGCCAAACTTGAACTATGATGGCTACGAAACCTACGATACCTTTGTGGATGCGAAACCAGTCGATATACCCGAAGGTACTAAGATTTATCGTATAGTCGATGAAAAGAACAACGATGCAGGTGGCTTTTGGGCTTATGATCTTCCAGCCAATAAGACTGAATGGCGCAGAGGCTACGCTGTAAAAGATGATTGGAATGATAATGGGTACTATGTCGAGCATTTTGTGGGAGAAGGTGGACTGAAAGCTTGGGAAGGGCCGGCTGCAGGTCAGCCCTACGAAGAATTTTCGGGAAACGAGTTCTATCTCCAAGGTGGTAGCACACAATTGTTCGTTTCCCCGAACAGTATCGAAGCGTCATCGCCAAACCTTACCAACTGGCCGGAGCCATAGCTATGGATAAAGAGATGAAACGTGAGTTGCTGGCGAGAAAGTTCTCAAGTGTTGATTACATGCTTGAAATGTCTGAGTGGCATCAGCGAGCGATTGACAGTTTAAAGGAAGCGTTGAGTGCGTTCTTCGAGCGTTCTTCTGAACATGGAGACTGGCATCAGTGGCCGCCGTCGGATTGGCCAGAAACTTGGCGAGATCGGGTACTCAAAAATTTGTTGGGGACGCAAGAGAGTATTGATCGAGGTATAGAGAACTACAGAAAAGGTCAAGTCTCCACGATTAGAAGCGTCTCTGGAAGTTTGCACGGGATTTTTCGGAATCTTGACAACTTTAGTTGGGGGTGGTGGGAGCGCATACCCAGTCACCACAGAGACGAGTTCACTAAAAATCTTGTTAAGGCAAAAAAGTGCGCTTCGAATATCATGCGGCAACTGATGGGAGCATGGAAAACCAAAGATTCAATTCTTACTCCGGAAATCACTGGCCCTATTGATGAGGAGGATCTAAAGCGATACTTGAAGCCTGGAGAGAGCGCCTATTAGCTATTTTCCCTGGTGTGGCTGGTATGCCATATTGGTAGGCTGGTGTTGATTGGAAAATGTCAATTCACGCTTTGATGGATTGGTCGGTAGTTTACGATGGATGATAATTTAAAAAGGACATTACTGAGAAGAAAATTTTCTAGCATTGAGTACATGCAAGAAATGTCTGTATGGCATAGAAGAGCGATTGAAGTTCTGGAGAATTCATTGGACGCATTTTTCGAGAGATCGTCTGAGCAAGGTGACTGGCATCAATGGCCCGCTTCAGATTGGCCAGAGACTTGGCGGGATAGAGTCCTAAGAAACTTGGTAGGTACGCAAAAGGGAATTGATGAAGCTATTCAAAAGGCGATCGAAGGTGATAACGGCTACATGGAAGGTGTAGCTAGTGAGGTTCACAGTATTTTCAGGAATCTCGATAATTTTAGTTGGGGCTGGTGGGGCCGAGTCTCTGACCACTACCGAGAGGACTTCCAATCCAGCTTGGTAAAAGCAAAAAAACGGGCGACCAATATTATGGATACTTTGTCTGAATACTGGCGAGACGATGAAATCCTTAATGAGCGAATCACAGGGCCAATCGATGAGGAGGATTTGAAGCGATACCTGAAGCCTGGGGAGTCAATATACTAATAGGCTATAGTGCCTTTTATTCGCTATTAATGTTTAGTCTGGTGCGGTCAGTTTCCTGGGTGCGTCGCTGGACTTCTGCCAGCCTGAACGATTGTGAATTGACCAATTCCCGTGACCCGCTCTGTTTCAAGTGGCTGCGCTTCCCTGTAGCAGCCACTTTAACCCATCACTTGATCACCGCCGCTCGGCGCGTCCATTCTCATTTCGGCTCTGGCGAGCTCGCTCACTGATAGATGAGCGGTTGCGGGCCGCATCCACCCGATCCCGGGTGCTGCGTTGAAAGTTCTGCTGGCTCCGTTCTGGTTGCCGAAGGTTGCGGGCGTTGGCTCGTTCCTCCCGGGAGGGGCGCTCGGTGCGAGTGGTGCGGGTACGCTCTTCGCGGGCTTGACGCTGCACCTGTGCACGGTCGCGGTTTGGCTCATTGGCGCGCAGGCGCTCGCCAGAACGCTGTTCCATCCGGTTCGGAGTTTCCCGACGGGTCTGGTAGGTATCGCTGCGGTCAAGCCGGGGTTGTTGCCGATCATTTCGAGCCTGAGCGTCCCGCGAACGACGGGGTTCACTCCGGGCGCTGCTGCGGGGGTTCTGCAGGCGCTGTTCGATGCGCTCTACACGCTGGGCGCGTTCCACTCGTGTCCCGGAATGGCGTGCGGTGCGCGACGGGGCGGCATACCGTTGACGCACCGTGCTGCGACGGTACTCGACGCCGCGGCGATGGCTCGGGTTGTGTTTCCAGCGGCGCGCTTCTTTATAGCGAACCACACTGCGGCCGGAGTGGAAGCGGTGATGGTTGTGCAGGTCAATGTCAATCACCACGGTGTGCCGGTTGTGCCAGTGAAAGCTGCTGAAATAGAAGCTGCGGTGGTCAATCCGGGTGCCGAAGCTCCAGAAGATACCCGCATTCCAGTAGCCCCGACTGGGGCGATGCCAGCGGTGGGGCGGGTGGTGGTGCCAGCGCCAGGGGCCGTACACCACCCGGGTGTCGTAATAAGGAATGTAGATGACCTCGGATACCCGGGGTTCGACAATGATGGTTTTCTGCTCTATGACCACCTCCTGATGTTCGGTGGTGCGCAGTGTGCCCGCCTCGTAGGCCCGTTGGCGCAGGTCCTGCACGCTGGCGAGGACCTCGCCCTCGTCCCACAGAAAGGCCTCGCCGAGATCCTGGGTCCATTCCAGATCATCCGCCATGCGTTCGAGAATGTCGGGAAAGGCCACCAGGGCGGTCACACTCGGATCCCAGCCTTCGCGCTCGGCGGCGGACACCGCGGCGGCGCCTTCCATATTGCGGTGGCGCTGAGCCCACCGGTTCGCCTGTACCACTTCAAGGGGATAAGTGCTGGCGATGAGGATGTGGGACAGCACGGTGTCCGGGTAGAGGGCGACGGGGGCCAGCATCTGATTCAGTTCGGCCTGACTGTAGTCGTCGTCGGCCCAGGCGCCCAGGCTGAGCACAAGCAGCAGGGCGGCGGTGGCCAGGGTAGTCCAGGATGTCTTCATGGGGTGTCCTCCCAGAGGTTTCGCTCGTATATAGAGCATTGCCTCTGTTATACCGCCGGGCGGCTTAACCGAAACTGAATATCCGGTATGGCCTAGGCCGACGGCCTGTCAGGCATTGTTGCACCGGCCCGTTGGCCGGTCAAACGCCATGCGGGCTTTGCCGCCAGAAGACGGATGCGCTTTATGAGCGAGACTATGGCGCTGGTTGAGTATTTTTCTTGGAAGCGAGCTGGTTGATTGGTGTACAATTCGCGTCCAATTTTAACCCCGGCGGGCTGTTGCCTGGCCTGTCGCCCTGCTCAGGATGTGTTCATGTTTGACAAAACTCAGACGATTGCCGATTTTGACCCCGAAATCTGGGATTCCATCCAGAAGGAAAGCCGTCGCCAGGAGGAGCATATCGAGCTGATTGCCTCGGAAAACTACACCAGTCCGCTGGTGATGGCAGCCCAGGGCACCAAGCTGACCAACAAATACGCTGAGGGCTATCCCGGCAAACGCTACTACGGTGGCTGCGAGTACGTTGACCAGAGTGAACAGCTGGCGATCGAGCGCGCCAAGGAGCTGTTCGGTGCCGATTACGCCAACGTTCAACCGCACTCCGGCTCCCAGGCGAACTCCGCCGTTTATGCCGCCCTGTGCAAGCCCGGCGACACCGTTCTGGGTATGAGCCTGGACGCCGGTGGCCACCTGACCCACGGTGCCAAGCCGAACTTCTCCGGCAA
>NZ_DGMV01000055.1:14599-29047 GCF_002388575.1 Marinimicrobium sp. UBA4509 | reverse complement strand
AGATTTGGTCTGAACTAATACAACTAAAATCAACCAGTCCCAAGCCCTTTCAGTTAATCGTCATTGTCCATCATTCACCTCAAGTGCCAACGCCGTGCACAGTGGAGAGCGACGCACGAGCGAGTCCGGCGAAGGGCGGAGGACCTAGCGATATGATGCACTTTGCTAAGTAAAGCGCTCAAAATTGCCCATGCGTAGGTGTTAGAAGGCCAGGGCAAATTTCGACATAGCCAAATTTTGACAAAGCGTGATATTCGAACCTACGGTGCTGCCCCATTTCAGTCCAGCATTTCGGAACTACAAATGAGTTGCCTAAAACAAAGGTTGCCGCTTCGTTTCCAGGCTTGAATTTCACGATATAATAAATACGGTTCACCCCTTTGGTCCCATGTAGCCAGTATGGGGCTATATAAGTCGCGTCGTTCTCCTTCAGCTTAGGAGTGCCCAATTTGGAGGTAATCCAGACCACGTTCTCATGTGATACATGGTTGGTGAACGCTTCGGTTTCTGGAACAACTATTACATTTGGCATTCAATTCTCCACTACGTAACGCCCCGGTTGTGGAGCGGGATGGCAGTCCCGGCCCTGCAGGGGCGACAACAGCTGATTGGTTTAGCTTTAAAGACAATGGATTCCCCAAGGGTAACGAATTAACAACCGGACCTCCTCTCCCTTTTCGGAAGCGCCCAAGTCTGAGTTCAGGACACTCCCAACTTTTTTCATTAATTCAGTAGTGAAGGATTCTACATCCTCGTCGTGATCAAACCCTAGGCTGGAGCTCAGTTCTTCCGTGGCTGCTTCTATTTCTACTCGAGCCCAGTCAAGGAATTCTTCCCTAGGAAGGGACAATAATTTCCCTTCTATGTATGCACTAGACATCTAATGGCTCCTAAACGCCGCCATCAAGTGCGAAAAGCCAGAACGAGGTGGTGGGTTTTGGGTCCCGCTGACTGGCGTGTTATGCGCCACCGGTAAAAACTGCCTTGACTAGATTTTTTACAACCTCATCGACACTTAAGTTCTTTAGACTTTGTACCCTTTTTGCTAAAGCAGAGCCAAGATCATCGTCATTACCTACCAGGCCATCAGGAGTGCTTCGGAGTTTTTCTAACCCTTTAGCGGTTAGTTTCATGTTGTATTTTGGTATTCCCGTATCATGACCCTCCCAGCCATAGTACGAAATATAGCCATTCTGCTTTAGAAACACGATACTTTGATTCACCGCTTTTATTTTCCTATTTGTTTCATCCGAAATACTCTGCTGATCATATAGGCCAAGGCAATGATCTCTAAACTCCTCTATCTCTAAAGGGAACTGACTATAAAGTTGAGCTAGAACCTTTGCACAAGTTGCATCGAATAAGTCAATACTATTCAAAATTACACCTTTCTCCAATTGATCGAATAGCGCCGATCAGAACGCGCGGATTTGGTTTTGTAGTGGTGAAGGTTCAGCAGGCAAAGCCGCAACGAAACTGCTGCCACTGTGCTTGGAGTTGTAAGAGTAAGAGCCTGCAAGCGAGCCTCTATGATTCTAGCTCAAGATCCAAGTCCCTAAGAAAAGAAAGCACTTCCTCACAGAACTCCACGGCGGGATAGCCCTTGCTCTTGTACATTCCTATTTGGAAGTCATCCGGTAGCTGGTTGCCGGCTTCCATGATCTCTATGCCTCCATCGTGAGTGCTTCGATTTCGGAACTTATATAGCTTTTTCATCAGTTCCGACAGCCCAGACGTCTTTATAAATCCTGATATATTCTTCTTCTGGGAAACTTTGACATATTTCCTCAGCGTTTCTAAAGCCTCCCGGTCTTCAACTGGTTCGCCTGAATCCGGATCACAAAACGCATAATATAGATAGGTCGCCTTGAACTCAAGAAATCCATAACACCCATTGAGAAAAGCGCCCAGCAGCCACCGAAACTTGTCCCGGTCACGTTCTACGGCTAGCAAAGAATAAAAGAACTAACACTCATTCATTTTATCGTCTGGAAGCACTACAGAAGACAAGTCTAGGTCTTTAAGAATTGGACGGAGATCTACCATTTGGTGCTCCTCTAATCGCTCGAGCTTACTCGCAATTTTGAAGCTGCATGACGGTGGAATTCTCGCTGAGCAGCCGATTTTTATACGACATTCGGTCCCTCACCAAAAAATTCATTAGCCGGCCGATTGCTTACGCGGATTGCCCCGGGATCCTAGTAGTACTACAATCTCTCAGGCCGCGTCCTACGCTCTAATTGGTAAAACAAATCCAGCGTACTCTATGCGTCGGTATACCATTCTGGAGGTATGAGTTTTTTACCATCCCGCCATTCATCCACTTCGTGGACATTATTGATGTTCCCATAGATAGCCTTATCTGCATGATCAAGAACGATAAATTGCCAGGACGAATCCGGTTTTGACAAGGATTCTGACAAGGTTCTAAATATCTTCTTAACTGCATCAGAATCTTCATCCTTGTAATTTTTGAAATCTTCTTCCCTTTCATCCCCTTCAACCAACGTGACTTTCGGGAAATAAACCTGACTTGGCTGATCGAAGATGACAAAACTGGGAACGCTAGAGCCTGGCAGGCTGGCAAAAAACTCCTGAAATGCGCACATAGCCGCTATATGGAAAGAGACCCAGTTAGAAGCACTACCGACTTCAGCAAGGAAGTGCCAATCCCCCTCATTGCCCCGTACCTTGATGGTCAACTCTTTGATGTCAATTTTTGCCCTGGACTGCCTGTATTTTTCTTCGACGTCAAGGTGCTGAAGATATGAGAGCATAAGGTCATCAATTATATCGGTCGCGGCATCTACTCTTCTTAAAATAGCGCTTTCATTCACCAGTGGTTTCAATTGATCGTGCTCGTCCTGAAGTCTCTGAATCTGACCTTCCAGGTCGCCGCCTTCAATGAGCTTTTCGAACCGCTCTAGAGATGAGCGGAAGTGGCCAAGAAAGATATACATATCTTTGTTTCTATAAAAGCTGTTTCGAGCCTGTTCGTCCTCCTGTACAAGCCGGTCATAGCGTTCTTGAAGTGCGCTCCTTTGCTCAAGTACGTCTTCCAAGTCCTGCTTAAGTCGCTGTTCTTCCCTGTCAAAAGTGGTGGGAATAACCCGGAATTTACTCGCTTCATCCTCATATTCTTCAAGAACGGCTGAAATCTTGTTGATTTCGCCAAGCGCGTTAGAATGAGCGGTCTCACCACATACGGGGCAACTTTCTGTATGCTCCGCTACATCTGTCAGCCATTTAGAAAGGTGAAGGCGGTCAGCCTTCTTTCTGGCAACAGAGCCGTAATCCGTAAAACCACTCTTCAGTCTTTTAACATCTTCAAGGCGTTTCTTTATTCTCGCAATTTGGGAAGCCAGATCGTCGTCCTGAGTATCAAGCCTTATGAGCTCTTCGCTTGAAGCCTGGATCTGATCTTCACCGACACGGGGGCTGTTCGGGCTTCTCTCAACCAACTCGTTACCGACCTCTAGAAGCCTCTCAGGATCGTCAGACTGAGAGAAATCAGCATCGACCAGTCCATAATTGAACGCTGTCATCAGATGTCCAAATATGTTGGACTTCCACTCTTCTGAAATCGCACGCTCTTTCTCAAGTTCCCGCCGCAATCTGTTTAGCTTTCGCTCAAGCACTTGCAATCGCTGACGGGCCTTCAAGACATCCACGTTCTCCGCCCCAAGAATAAAAGGAAACCAAGTGCGTAGTTTTTCTCGATGCTCATGAGCATGAGTTTTGTAAAACAGAATATTCTGGTTGGCGACAATATCCTGTGTCTGAAATACAAAGCCCATTAGATCGCGAATGCTCAGGCGGGATTTAAAACTGTTTTGCGATGCTTCGTCGGGGTCGAGGCTGAAATACGGCAGCAGAGCGATTTCATTCAGTGAGTGTTTGACATCCGCAATCGAAGCATTTCTGTCTTCCAGTACAGGTGGAATCGAAACGATCGTTCCTTTGTGGTAGTAAAAGTCATTAGACGGTTCGCTGCCAGTTGGAACTCTTCTCGCGATAAGTATCTGATCTTGATCAAGCTGGAGTATGACGCCGTACCAAGATGCATAATCTCTGATAGTGTCAATAGGAATGCTGCACGAACTGGAACCAAGACAGTAATCTATAATCGGTATTATTGCGGACTTTCCGGTACGGGATGCTCCTGTGATAACATTGACTTTGTCAAGTTCGAACTCTACTTCTCTTGGTGGAAAGTCTGAATTTTTAGGCCAGATAATCAACTTCTTTATCTTCATATTCACTATAACACCACCTTTAATAACGTAGAAACCTGACTGACAGAGTAGGCTGAAAACCACTTACCTAACGTCTCTGCTTTATTGCCTAAAGATTTGACGCTTTGCTTCGGTGTCATGCCCCGCCTCGGCTTTCCCGTCAGGGTTTTAGGATAAAGGCAGGCATCTTCAGGATTGAGAAACAGGAGACCATGATGAATAGCTAAGTCGATCGAACTTAAAGTATATGACTTCGTCTTGTTCACGCGGTCCTGAATCGAAAGGAAAAGATCGACGTCCCCTTTATCGGTAAAGCTCCTAGCGTAGGAAGCAAGATCGTTCCTAAGGTTGGTGACGGGATCGCTAAGACGCTTGTTTGTCAAAATTGCAGATGCAAGGAAATGCAACAATAGGACAGGGGGGTTACCTTCGGAGTGATGATCTGTATAGCCTGTTGTAAATCGCCAAAGAACGTACGATCCGACAATCGGTGTATTCCAGACTCTCACTTCTTCAACGAGATTGCTCATAAGCCCTCTACTTACTGTTTTTCAGCAAATCGTTCCATGATTCATGCCACCATAACTCATTTTCATTTGCTAGATTGTGGTATGTTCCGCGAACAAAATGAGAAAGAACAGGCTGGTTTCCTATTGTTGACTGCCTTTCCTTGCAATTGTGGTACAGAAGCTGTCCGCGTTCTTCTGGCTTTAGTGATTTTTCGGTAATGGAGATCTTTTTGAAGGTGCTGTTCCAATAGCTTCTAAGACTTTCTTCGAACTCCTGAGCCGATGCTTCGTCGATCAACTCGCTCTCTATCCATTTATCCGCATTTACCTTCCTGCGCAGAAAATCGGATACTGCTGAAATTTGTTCATGGTCTTCAATGTCGATTATCTGTAGTTGTTTCAAGTATCTCGGATATGCCTTAATCTGCTTGCGAACATCCTCGTGTTCGGCTGCATACTCCTTAGTGAAGTCGATTAATTCTCTGGCTCTGACTCTTTCGAATAGGACCAAAAATCTGTTCTCATATTCCGTCCATGGTATGATGGCTAGTTCGCCGACAGCGATCCTAGCCATCACAGAATTTGTTATCCAGCCGACTAATTCATCATGAACATAATCGACATGGTGATGGGATACTAAAATCATATCAGATAGAATCTGTTTTATTTCCTCGCTACCGGTTTTGGTGCCTACGATAAATTCAAAAGACTGAACTATAGATTTAAATAATTCTTTATTGTCAAGAATATATGAAAGGTACAAAAAGATTGGATGAGGTGTTTCCAGAGATTCGAATAGGTTTTCGACATCTTCGACACATCTATTTATTTCTTCAGGACTTTGAGCATCAGATAGCGCATCGACTATCCCTGTATTACCTTCGTGGCTGGCATATAAAATGAACTTTGTTCCCCCTAAATCTATCAAACCGTCATTCAGTGCATGGATCCAGTTATAGAACGTTTTCCAGAGATCGGTTGACTTGTCCGTAACCGGATTTCTGCTCAAAGACGACTTGTCTTCTTCTTCAATATTACTTCCGTTGTTGAGCATTACCGCCACGTCACCGGTGACCTCAACGCTCACAGACGATCCGCGTCCTGATTGCAGTAAGTGAATCAGCGCCCGTTGGAGCTGAAGCTGATATCCTAGCAATTGTCCCGCTGCGGTAGGCATATGAAACGTCCTTTGGTTCTTATCAAATACTTGTTGACATCTTGATGCTTACGCTTTCAGGTTGGATTTCGGTTAGTCTAATTAACGTCCGCTTTGGGCCGAAAGTGAATCTACTCCGAACCTCTCAATGCTGCAGCACGCACAGGATTGTAGTAGAGGCTAAATCGCAACGAAAAGGCTGTCATCGTGCTTGGCTTGTTCGTCAAGATTAAGTTGTGAAATGTGTCCAATTTCTGTTCAAATCAAAGATATTAAAATTACCGTTTCCTGAAGGGACCCAGAAAGCTACCCAGTTTCTGTTGATATCAAACTGGTTGAAGCCTCCATGATTATTGGAAGCTGTAAATGCCACCCATTCTCGGTTCGTATCAAAGATAAGAAGGACCTTGCTGTTCGCGGTTACTGAGAATCCGACAAGATTGCGCTGCACATCAAAAATATACTTACCTTCAATATTCATCGAGCGGTTCGGATCGATACTCAATGTTCGATTTGGATCAATCGACATTGTACGCCGCGGGTCAATGGACATTGTTCTATGTGGATCGATTGACATTGTTCTATTTGGGTCAATCGACATAGTCCGTCGTGGATCGATCGACATAGTTCTATGTGGATCAACGGACATTGTTCTATGTGGATCGATCGACATCGTCCGCCGGGGGTCAATGGACATGGTTCTATGTGGATCTACCGACATAGACTTCGAGGGGTCACGTGATAATGGAATCTGCATAGTTTTCCTTTGGCTAACATTAGTATGTCGCACGTGTGCGATATCAAATCAATAAAATTCCTCTAAAATTATTGTAAACAGTTGATTTGTAGATTGTATAACTCACTCTTTCGTGATTGTCGCCGGATAAAAACGAGCATGCTTAATATCCTTCTAGCTAGTGCCCTATATCATTCCATCTATGATGGTAACTGTTTGTTTTTGCGAGAAAATTCTAAGAACGGTGCGCTTAACAAGCTCCCTCTTATCAACTCACGCATTTTGGCAGGTAGCCACCATGGCTACATCCGTACATCTAAGGTCTAAAGTGCCACATTGGACGCCAGCAGGCAACCTTTTCGGAGGAGAAAGTTGGGTCGCTTTACAGGTTTCGTTTATCACTCACTGGCCACCGGCGGACAATGAAAACTCTGCTGCACCTTCTCTCCATCCATAGAATGCAAATGCACATCAAACCCCCACAGCCTATGCAGGTGGCGAATCACTTCCTGGGCGGAGTTGTCCAGCGGCTTCCTGGAGTGGCGGGTGTGGTGCAGGGTGATGGAGCGGTCGCCTCGTATGTCGACACTTTGTACCTGGATGTTGGGCTCGCGATTGCCCAGGTTGTACAGGCCCGCCAGGGACTGGCGCACGGCGCGGTAGCCTTCTTCGTCGTGGATGGCGTTGACTTCGATATGGGGTTCGCGGTCGTCGTCTACCACGGTGAAGAGTTTCAGGTCTCGGATGATTTTGGGCGATAGGAACTGCAGGATGAAGCTCTCATCTTTGAAGTTGCGCATGGCGAAGTGCAGGGTTTCATTCCAGTCGCTGCCGGCGATGTCCGGGAACCAGTAGCGGTCTTCCTCGGTGGGGCGCTCGCAGATGCGGCGGATGTCCATCATCATGTTGAACCCCAGGGTGTAGGGGTTGATGCCGCTGTAGTGGGGGCTGTCGTAGGGCGGCTGGTAAATCACGCTGGAGTGGGACTGCAGGAACTCCATCATGAAGGCGTCGGTGACCAGGCCCCGGTCATACATCTCGTTGAGCAGGGTGTAGTGCCAGAAGCAGGCCCAGCCTTCGTTCATCACCTGGGTTTGCCGCTGGGGGTAGAAGTACTGGGCGATTTTGCGCACGATGCGCACCACTTCGCGTTGCCAGGGTTCCAGTAGGGGGGCGTTCTTCTCGATGAAGTACAGCAGGTTTTCCTGGGGTTCGCTGGGGTAGCGCTGTTTCGGGGCGGGGTCTTCCGCCTCCGGGGTCATCCGGGGGATGGTTCGCCACAGGTCGTTCACCTGCCGCTGCAGGTATTCTTCGCGCTCCTTCTGCCGCTCCCGCTCGTCCCAGGCGGAGATGGGGGAGGGGCGTTTGTAGCGGTCCACGCCGTAGTTCATCAGGGCGTGGCAGGAGTCCAGGGTCTCTTCCACAGCGCTGATGCCGTAGCGCTCTTCGCACTGGGCGATGTAGTTCTTGGCAAACACCAGGTAGTCGATGATGGAGCTGGCGTCGGTCCAGGTGCGGAACAGGTAGTTGCCTTTGAAGAAGGAGTTGTGGCCGTAGCAGGCGTGGGCGATCACCAGCGCCTGCATGGTGATGGTGTTCTCCTCCATCAGGTAGGCGATGCAGGGGTTGGAGTTGATCACGATTTCGTAGGCCAGCCCCATCTGCCCCCGGGTGTAGGCGTTTTCCACGGACAGGAACTGTTTGCCGTAGGACCAGTGGTGGTAGCCCAGAGGCATGCCCGCTGCGGAGTAGGCGTCCATCATCTGTTCGGAGCTGATGATCTCGATCTGGTTGGGGTAGGTGTCCAGCCCGAACTCTTTGGCAATACCGGCGATGGCCCGGTCGTATTCCTCGACCAGCTCGAAGGTCCAGTCGGCGCCGGTGGATATGGGTTTGCGCTCACTCATGACTTAACCCGCCTGCCGGTGCGTGTCTTTATGGAACAGCTCGCGAAACACCGGGTAGATGTCGCGCACGTCGGTGATCTGTTCCATGGCGAAGATGTGCGGGAAGCGCTCCTGCACTTCTTCGTACTCGTGCCAGAGCGCCTGATGCTCCCGCTGGGTGATTTCGATGTAGGAGAAGTACTGCACGTGGGGCAGTATGTCCTCACACAGTACCTGTTGGCACACGCTGGAGTCTTCGTTCCAGTTATCCCCGTCCGAAGCCTGGGCGCCGTAGATGTTCCACTCGCTGGTGGGGTAGCGCGCTTCCATGATGCTGTGCATCAGCTTCAGGGCGCTGGAGACGATGGTGCCGCCGGTTTCCCGGGAGTAGAAAAACTCTTCCTCGTCTACTTCCTTGGCGCTGGTGTGGTGGCGGATGAACACCACTTCGGTGTGTTCGTAGTTGCGCTGCAGAAACAGGTACAGGAGGATGAAAAAGCGCTTGGCCATGTCCTTGGTGGACTGGGTCATGGAGCCGGACACGTCCATCAGGCAGAACATCACCGCTTTGCTGCGCGGTATGGGGTGTTTGACGTGCAGGTTGTATTTCAGGTCGAAGGTGTCCAGCCAGGGGATGCGCTTGATCTTCGCCTCCAGCTCGACGATTTCCTCTTCTAGGCTTTTGACCTTGCGCGCGTCGTACAGGATGTCCTGCTTGGCCTGCTCCTCTTCAAGCTGGGCTTTTAGCTCCTTGAGGCGGCGGCGCTTTTTGGCGGTCAGGGCAATGCGCCGGGCGTGGGCGGAGCGCATGGAGCGCACCACGTTCAGTTGCCCGGGGTTGCCCTCGTTGCTGATGCCGGCCCGGTGGCGCTGGAAGTCGGTGTCGCCGATCAACTGGCGTTTGACCAGGTTGGGTAGCGCCAGGTCGTCAAACATGAAGTCCAGAAATTCGCTCTGGGATATCTGAAAAACAAATTCGTCTTCGCCCTCGCCGGAATCGCTGGCACCGGAGCCGCTGCCGCCACCGCCGCCGCTGGGCGGGCGGGCAATGCGATCTCCCCGGGTGAATTCCTTGTTGCCGGGCAACACGTTTTCCCGGTGGCCGCCCTGGCCGTGGTGGAATACCGGTTCGTGAATGTCCCGGGTGGGAATGCTGATTTTCTCGCCCTGCTCAATGTCGGTAATGGAGCGACGGCTGACCGCACCGGACACGGCTTTTTTGATGTGCTCTTTATAGCGACGCAGAAAGCGCTGCCGGTTGACGGCACTTTTGTTTTTGGCGTTCAGGCGACGGTCGACAATATGACTCATACGCTAACCTCGAAAAACCACCCTCGGCACCCCGGGTGGGGTGCTGGCTTTACTGGGACTTGCGGACCCGCAGATACCACTCCGACAGCAGCCGGACCTGCTTCTCCGTATAACCGCGCTCGATCATGCGCGCCACAAAGTCCTGGTGTTTTTTCTGGTCCGCGGCGGAGGCCTTGGCATTGAAGGAAATGACGGGCAGCAGGTCCTCGGTGTTGGAGAACATTTTCTGCTCGATCACCGAGCGCAACTTCTCGTAGCTGTTCCAGGCAGGGTTGCGGCCGTTGTTGTTGGCCCGGGCGCGCAGCACGAAGTTGACGATCTCGTTGCGGAAGTCCTTCGGGTTGCTGATGCCTGCGGGCTTCTCGATTTTTTCCAGTTCCTGGTTGAGGGCGCCCCGGTCGAGGATTTCCCCGGTGTCCGGGTCCCGGTATTCCTGGTCCTGAATCCAGAAGTCGGCAAAGGTGACGTAGCGGTCGAAAATGTTCTGCCCGTACTCGGTGTAGGATTCCAGATAGGCGGTCTGGATTTCCTTGCCGATAAAGTCCACATAGCGCGGTGCCAGGTACTCTTTGATAAAGCCCAGGTAGCGCTCGCGGGTTTCCGCGGGGAACTGTTCGCGCTCGATCTGCTGCTCCAGCACATAGAGCAGGTGCACCGGGTTGGCGGCCACTTCGGTGGGGTCGAAATTGAACACCTTGGACAGGATCTTGAACGCAAAGCGGGTGGATAGCCCGGTCATGCCCTCATCCACGCCGGCGGCGTCTCGGTATTCCTGGATGGACTTGGCTTTCGGGTCGGTGTCTTTCAGGCTCTCGCCGTCGTAGATGCGCATCTTCGAATAGATGTTGGAGTTTTCCGGCTCCTTCAGGCGCGAGAGCACCACAAACTTGGCCAGCATACGCAATGTGTCCGGGGCGCAGTGGGCGTTGTTCAGGGAGCTGTTTTCCAGCAGCTTCTCGTAAATTTTCACCTCTTCGGACACGCGCAGGCAGTAGGGCACCTTGACGATGTACACCCGGTCCAGAAAGGCCTCGTTGTTCTTGTTGTTCTTGAACGCCTGCCACTCGGATTCGTTGGAGTGGGCGAGAATGATGCCCTCAAAGGGAATGGCGCTCAAACCCTCGGTGCTGTTGTAGTTGCCCTCCTGGGTGGCGGTCAGCAGCGGGTGCAGCACCTTGATCGGCGCCTTGAACATTTCCACAAACTCCATCAGCCCCTGGTTGGCCCGGCACAGGCCGCCGGAGAAGCTGTAGGCGTCCGGGTCGTTCTGGGGGTAGTCCTCCAGCTTGCGGATATCCACCTTGCCCACCAGGGAGGAAATGTCCTGGTTGTTCTCATCGCCGGGTTCGGTTTTGGAAACGGCAATCTGGTCGAGAATCGACGGGAAGACTTTCACCACCTTGAACTGGCTGATGTCGCCCTCGTACTCGTGCAGGCGCTTGACCGCCCAGGGGGACATGATGGTTTTCAGGTAGCGCTGGGGAATGCCGTAGTCTTCTTCCAGAATCTGGCCGTCTTCGTCGGGGTTAAATAACCCCAGCGGCGATTCGAACACCGGGGAGCCTTTGAGGCAGTAGATGGGCATCTGTTGCATCAGGGCTTTGAGCTTTTCGGCCAGGGAGGACTTGCCGCCCCCGACCGGGCCGAGCAGGTACAGAATCTGTTTTTTCTCTTCCAGGCCCTGGGCGGCGTGCTTGAAGAAGGAGACGATCTGCTCGATGCACTCTTCCATGCCGTAGAACTCATGGAAGGCTTCGTAGCGCTTGATGACTTTGTTGGAAAAAATGCGGCTCAGCCGTGGGTCCAGGGAGGTGTCCACCAGCTCGGGTTCGCCAATGGCCATCAGCATCCGTTCGGCGGCGGTGGCGTAAACGCTGCGGTCCTGTTTACACAGGTCCAGGTACTCCTGAATGCTCAACTCTTCCTGTTGGGTTGAAATGTAACGTTCGCGGTAATGGTTGAAAATCGTCATCGATCCACCCCTGCGTTAAATGCATTACAGTCTTTAGCAGCCAGCTAACCACTGTCATTGATAAGCATAGTCCCAAAACCGTCATTCAGGCAGCGTCTTTACAAGGAAATTTTTTGACGCATTCGGCCTTTTCCATGAAAAACCATGGAAAAACAGTGCCAAGCCTGCCGGTATGAATCTGTTGCATGTTGATGTCAGGAAAAGGTCGTTTTTCTGGCTCTGCTTTGACTCGGACAAACCGCGTCAGGTTCCGGTATATACGTGTTGAAAGCGCCTTTGGAACACCGGAATGTGCCATAATGCAGCCAGCTTTCCGGGGTGTGACGCCGCGCTCCCGGCCCCTTGAAAATGACCGAACAAGAAGGACTTAAGTATGCACTCACCCTCAACAGACCGCAGCGCCCGCCCGGACATTCTGGTGACCGGCGGGGCGGGGTACATCGGCAGCCACGTGTGTGTGGAATTGGTGAAGGCCGGCTACCGCCCGGTGGTGGTGGACAACCTGAGCAACAGCAAGCGCGAAGTGATCGACCGGGTGGCGAGCATCTGCGGCGAGGCGCCGGTATTTTACGAGCTGGACCTGAACGATCGGCCCGCCCTGGAGGCGGTGTTCGAGAAGCACGCTTTTGGTGCGGTGATGCACTTTGCCGGGTTCAAGGCGGTGGGCGAGTCCAGCCAGATTCCCCTGACCTATTACCGCGAGAACGTCGGTGGCACCCTGACCCTGTGCGAGGTGATGGAAGCCTACGGTCAGGGCAACCTGATTTTCAGCTCCTCCGCCACGGTGTACGGCGACCCGGTGTCGGTGCCCATTGACGAGAGCTTCGCCACCAGCGCCACCAACCCCTACGGGCGCAGCAAGCTGATCATCGAGGAAATCCTGCGAGATGTGGCAGCGGCGCCGGAGGAACACCGCAAGGCGCCCTGGAATATCACCCTGTTGCGCTATTTTAACCCCGTAGGCGCCCACGAAAGCGGCCAGATCGGCGAAGATCCCGCCGGAATCCCCAATAACCTGCTGCCCTATGTGGCCCAGGTGGCCATTGGCAAGCTCAAGGAACTGAGTGTGTTTGGCGATGATTACGACACCGTGGATGGCACCGGGGTACGGGATTATATCCATGTGGTGGACCTGGCCAAGGGCCATGTGGCGGCGCTGGAAGCGCTGGAAAAAACCGGCCCCGGCTGCCGGGCCTATAACCTGGGCACAGGGGTGGGCTATTCGGTATTGCAGATGGTCGAGGCGTTTGAGAAGGCCAGCGGCCGGAAGGTGCCGTACCGCATCGCGCCGCGCCGGCCCGGGGATATCGCCAGTTGTTACGCCAATGCGGATTTGGCCAAGCGGGAGTTGGGTTGGCAGGCGGAGTTCGGGTTGGAGCGGATGATGGTGGATGCGTGGCGGTGGCAGTCGCAGAATCCGGAGGGGTATTGAGGTTTTGGGGGGGTGCGTCGGGGTTGGGTTACGGCGGATGCGCGCTGCGCGCTTATCCGCCCTACGCGGACTCCGTGCTATCCGTATCCAATCGTTGCCGCATCCACCATAACGAATCGTTAAAACAACGGGGGTGTTAATGGATTTCGTCTGGCTACTGTTGGGATTGGCCCTGCTAACCGGCGGTGGCGACACCCTGGTGCGCGGCGCCGTGGCCCTGGCGACCCGCTGGGGCGTATCACCGCTGCTGGCGGGGTTGGTGATTGTCGGCTTCGGCACCTCCTCACCGGAACTGGTGGTATCCCTGCAGGCCGCTTTGGAAAACACCCCGGATATTGCCCTGGGCAACGTGATCGGCAGCAATATCGCCAATATCCTGCTGATTCTGGGCCTCTGTGGGTTGGTACTGCCCCTGACCGTGCACACCAATGCCCTCAAACGGGACGGTCTGGCGATGGTGGCGGCGACGGTGTTCGCGCTGCTGATCATGCGCGACGGCGCTCTGGGATTTACCGATGGGGTGATGTTTCTGGTGGCGTTGGCCGTGTACCTTATCTGGTCTTATCGCACCGAGCGGGTGGACCCCCTTGGGCCTGAAGCGGAGCTGCACAAAGCCGAGGCCGCCTCAGTCACCCATCGCCCCCAGGCGCTCTGGTTGTCCGTCGCCATGACTCTGGGTGGCCTGGTGCTGCTGATTGTCGGCGCCCGCCTGTTTCTGCGCGGTGCCGTGGGTATCGGTGAGTGGCTGGGTATCCCGGAAGCGCTGATCGGCCTGACGTTAGTGGCGGTGGGTACGTCCCTGCCCGAGCTGGCGGTGTCCCTGATCGCGGTATTGCGCCGCCAGGCGGATGTGGCGGTGGGGAATATTCTGGGCAGTAATATCTTCAACCTGCTGGGGATTCTCGGGGTGTCGGCCGTCATCCAGCCATTGCCTCTGGCGGGGCGGTTGTTGGCGATCGACCAGTGGGTGATGTTGGCGGCAGTTTTGGCGTTGATGGCGTTTTTGTTGACCGGTAAACGGTTGAATCGCGTTGAGGCCGGGGTGTTGTTGGCCGGTTACGTCGTGTACGTTGGGTTTATGGCCGTGTGATTTGCCCGTAGGTCGGATTAGCGCGCAGCGCGTAATCCGACGTTTGGGGGATTCGGCATCCAGTGTCGAATTTGGGTAACGGCGAATGCCGCAACGTGTGGTTACGGCGGATGCGCGCTTC
>NZ_DGMV01000055.1:6244-14409 GCF_002388575.1 Marinimicrobium sp. UBA4509 | reverse complement strand
CGCGCTTATCCGCCCTACGCATATCTCGGTACCCGCTGTATCGAACCTAACCCAACCTCAAACCAACGCCTTATCCGTCGCAAACGCCAACGCAAAGGCCCCGGGACCGACGTTGACGGTGCCGGTCATGCTCATCATCGAGAGCAGGGTTTTCACCCCCGCTTTCTGACAATCCTTCCGGAACTGCACCAGGGTCGGATGTTCCTTGATCTCATCCAGGCAGCCACCGTAACTCATGGTAATGGCATCACAGGTCAACCCCTGCTCCATCTGCTTGCGCACATGGTCGAACAACACCTCCAGGCTGCCCCAGAAGCCCTTGCCGGTGGTCATTTTGGCGGTGTCGCCTTTGTGGATCTGAATGATCGGCCGCCGGTTCAGCATGCTGGCCAATTTGAAGTTCACCCAGGAAATTTTGTGATCGGACTTGCGCATGTGCCGGCGCTCGCGCATGTAGGCCAGGTCATTGGGAATGATGTAACCGTAGACCTCCTCGCGCATATGGTCGATGGCCCGGATGGAGCGGTTGATCGGGGTTTTCTGCTCCTTCAGGCGCTTGACCAGTTCATACACCAATAGTCCATGTCCGGTAAACATGGTCATGCTGTCGTACAGGCGAATGCGAAAGGGCGGCCGGTTGGGGCGCTCCATGGCCCGGAACTTGGGCTCGTTGACCATGGCCGCCTCGGACACCCGCTTGAACACCTCGCTCTTCTTGCTGTTGGTGGTGATTACCTGAACCAGGTCGTAGTTGGGCAGCAGTTTGCGTTGCAGGAGCTGGGTCATGTCTTCCACCGAGAGGGGCTCGGACTGGGCCAGGCCGTATTTCTCCCGGGTGTGGGACTGATAGAACCGCAGGGTGTTGGCCGGGTTGCGGTAGTCCAGTTGCCGACCGCCAGCGTGGTGGATGTAGATCGGCAGTACTTCAATGTTGTTGTCCCGAATAAATTGGGCGGGCAGGTCGCAGGTGGAGTCCACTGCGATACAGGTACGCGCGTTCATGGTTATCCCTCCGGGGTTTATTTGAACACGGCCAGTGTGCGTGGTTTCACGTTCCGGGGGGATAGGGGATTACCCATGGAGCTTGTGCGGCGATAGCAGCACGTTTTGTGCGATTTGGCGCACAGGGTTGCGGATTTTGGTGGGGCGAGCGAAGGGGGTGACGCGAATTGTGGTTACGGCGGATGCGTGGGGTTGGGTTACGGCGGATGCGGCCTCCGGCCTCCGAAGCGTCGGACCGATCCGCCCTACGCGTGGTTTGGAAACTGGATTTTTATTATCGCTCCGCCCATCTCGGACTTACCAATACTCAACCGCCCCCCATAACTCCCCACAATATCCGCCGCCACGGCCAGGCCGATCCCTTGCCCGGCCTGCAGGGTATCCAACCGCTGGCCGCGCCGGATTACCTGTTCGCGCTGGTCCTCGGGAATACCGGGGCCATTGTCTTCCACGGTCAGATGTAAATGCTCACTATCGCCGTGGGCGCTGACGCGTATGCGCCCCCGCCCATACTTGCAGGCGTTGTCCAGCAGGTTGCCGAGCAGCTCCAGCAGGTCCTGCTCATCGCCGGGGAACGCCAGCCCGTCCGGAATGGCCAGCTCAAACTGCGGTGCCTGCTCCCGGTAGACTTTTTCCAGGGTGTTCACCATGCGCCGAGCGGCGGGCTGAATGGGGGTCTGCCGGTGGCTGCCCTGTTGCTGCTCCGACACCGCCCGGCGCAACTGGTAACTCACCACCTGATCCATACGGGCCACCTGCTCGGCGATCACACTTCGGGCTTCCTTATCCGGTGCGCTATCGCTGGCCTGGTTGCGCAGCACGGTCAGGGGCGTTTTCAGGCTGTGGGCCAGGTTGCTCAGGCTGTCCCGGTAGCGCTTGCGCAGGGACTGCTCCCGGTCCAGCACCTGGTTGAGGTTGTCCACTACCGGTTGCAGCTCCGCCGGGTGGCGACCTTCCAGGTGCGGGCGGGAGCCATCGCGCATGGCATCCAGCGCCCGGGCGAGTCGGCCCAGCGGGCGCAGCCCCCAGCGCAGGCTCGCGCTTTGGGCAATCACCAGAAGCAGGGCGGCGGCGCCCAGCCAGCGCCAGAGCTGGCGCCGGAAGCTGGCCAGCTCGGCCCGGTAGGGCGTTTGATCGCGCAACAAGGTCACCAGATAGTCGTGATCCTGTCCGGCGTCATCCTCCCAGATCACCGCGTAACGGGCGCGCCAGTGGGGTTGTCCATCCAGCTCGATCTGGTCGAGCAGCAAGTCGCCCGGCTGTGGAAACTCCCCGGTGGCGGGCAGCTCCGGGCGCAGTTGTGCCGAGTTGGAATGCCAGACGGTGCGTCCTGCCCGGGTTGAAAGGTAGCCATAGAGCCCGGAGTTCAGGCGCTCGAAGTTGGGTTCCAGCAGCGCCGGAGGCATTTCCAGTTGGGCCTGCTCACCGGTGCCCTGCATTTCCGCCACGCTGAACAGCAGGTAGATCTGGCCCTGCAACTGTTCCCGGGCGGCGGTGGTCAGGCTGCGGTCAAAGGCCCGCTCCAGAGCCAGCCCGGTCAGCCCCAGAAACAGGGGCAGCACCAGCAGTGAGGCCAGCAATAATCGGGCATTCAGTGACAGTGGGCGCTGACTCACGAATCGGCCGACCCCTGGGGCAGGTTCAGGCAATAGCCCAGTCCACGCTGGGTAGTGATCAGCTTGAGCGAGCCGTCCGGGTCCAGTTTGCGGCGCAGGCGACCGATAAACACCTCGATCACGTTGCTGTCCCGGTCGAAGTCCTGATCGTACAGATGCTCGGTCAGCTCGGTTTTGGACACCACTTTGCCGTTGTTCAGCGCCATATAGGCCAACGCCTGGTATTCGTAGCCGGTCAGGGTGACCGGTTCGCCATTCAGGGTCACCCGGCGGGCGATGGTATCAATGGCAATGGGGCCGCCCTCGATCACGCTGGAGGCCAGACCGCTGGCCCGGCGCAGCAGGGCATTGAGCCGGGCGCGCAGCTCTTCCGGGTGAAAGGGTTTGGTGAGGTAGTCGTCGGCGCCGGCTTCCAGGCCTTCCACCTTGTCCTGCCAGGCGCTGCGGGCGGTCAGAATCAGGATGGGGTAGCTGTGGCCTTCGGCGCGCAGGGTGCGGATCAGGCTGACGCCGTCCAGGTCCGGCAGGCCCAGGTCGATTATGGCCAGGTCGTAGGGGTGCTCCTGCCCCAGAAACAGGCCTTCGCGGCCGTCCGGGGCCAGGTCGATGGCAAAGCCCTCGGCGTGCAGTTGCTGCTGAATCTGGGTGCGCAGGGCGGGGTCATCTTCTACCACTAACAGACGCATGGCGGGTCTCCTGTCACCTGTTTTTAGCGCTTGAGAATCTGTCCGGACTGGCCGTCGACCATGACGGTGCTGATGCGGCCGTTGTCCTGCAGGATTTTGATCCGGTGTACCACGCGGCCGCCGCGATTCTGGGTATCGACTTTCAACACCTTGCCGCCGTAGCGTTTCTGCACGATGGCGGCGGCACGGGAGGCACTGACCCGGCTTTCCGCCTGGGCAATCGGCAGGATCTGGACGGACTGAGGCGCGGCGCTGGCGGTCTGCGACAGCGGTGCGCCAGCGAGCATCAGCAGTGCGATCAGCAGGCCTCGGCCCATCAGTGTTCCCCGGTGTTGTGTCATATTCAGGAGCCCCATACAGTGACCCACGTAGCTTACCTTGTCCCAAGCGTAAGAGAAACTGGCTGAACGGGAGCTGAAAGCCCCAAAAAGCGCCGCCAAACAGGGTATAATCGCGGCCATTGTGTTGAGAAAGTGTTCTGAAACCGCAACTTTGAGGATGTGAGAGCCTCCCGACCCTATGAGTGATTCGAGCAACGTCATCGAGTATATGGCCGATCTGGGCCGCAATGCCCGTCGTGCCGCCCGTGTGGTGGCTGCTGCCAGTGCCGGCACCAAAAACCGGGCCCTGCTGGCCATGGCCGAAGCCCTGGAAGCGGCGCGCCCGACCCTGGCCGAGGAAAACCGCAAGGACCTGGAAGCCGGCGAGGCCAACGGCCTCGACGCGGCCATGCTGGACCGCCTGGCGCTCAAGCCGGCGACCATCGACGGCATGATTGAAGGGCTGCGCCAGGTCGCGGCACTGCCGGATCCCTGCGGCGCGATCACCGATATGAACTTCCGGCCCAGCGGTATTCAGGTGGGCAAGATGCGTGTGCCTCTGGGCGTAGTGGGGATCATCTATGAATCCCGCCCCAATGTGACCATCGATGCCGCCAGCCTGTGTCTGAAGTCCGGCAATGCCGCGATTCTGCGCGGCGGCAGCGAGGCGATTCATTCCAACCGCGCCATTGCCGCCTGCCTGAAAAAAGGTCTGGCCGAGGCCGGATTGCCGGAAACCGCCGTGCAGGTGGTGGAAACCACCGATCGGGCCGCCGTGGGCGAGCTGATCGCCATGCCCGAGTACGTGGACGTGATCGTGCCCCGGGGCGGCAAAGGCCTGATCGAGCGGATCAGTCGCGATGCGCGGGTGCCGGTGATCAAGCACCTGGACGGCATCTGCCATGTGTTCATTGATGCCAAAGCGGATCTGGATAAAGCTTTCAATATTGCCCTGAACGCCAAGACCCATCGCTACGGTGTGTGCAACGCCATGGAGACCCTGCTGGTGGATCAGACCGTGGCCGCCGAAATTCTGCCCCGCCTGGCGGATGCCTATGCCGAGAAGGGCGTGGAGCTGCGCGGTTGTGAGCGCACTCGGGCGCTGATTGAGGCGCAGGCTGCCACCGAGGAAGATTGGGCCACCGAATACCTGGCCCCGGTGTTGGCGATCCGCGTTGTGGACGGGCTGGATGAGGCCATGGACCACATTGCCCAATACAGCTCCCAGCACACCGAGGCGATCGTGACCGAGGATTACACCCGGGCGCGCCGCTTCCTGCACGAGGTGGATTCCAGCTCGGTGATGGTCAATGCCTCCACCCGTTTTGCCGATGGGTTCGAATACGGCCTGGGGGCGGAGATCGGTATTTCCACCGACAAGATTCACGCCCGGGGCCCGGTGGGCCTGGAAGGGCTGACGTCCCAGAAATGGATTGTGCTGGGCGACGGACACATCCGTAACTGATTTATGACTCAGGCGATCGGGCTGCTGGGCGGCACCTTTGACCCCATTCATCTCGGGCACTTGCGCATGGCACTGGAAGCCGGGGAAACCCTGGCGCTGGATGAGGTACGGCTGCTGCCGTGCCACCAGCCGCAGCATCGGGCGACGCCGGATGTGAGCAGCGTCGAGCGCACCGAGATGTTGCGCCTGGCCTTGGCCGATTGTCCGAGCCTGGTTCTGGACGATCGCGAGCTGCACCGCGATGGCCCCTCCTACACCCTGGATACCCTGAAAAGCCTCCGCGCGGAGCTGGGGCCGGCGGTGCCGTTGATCTGGATTCTGGGTTGCGATGCCTTTCTCGGGCTGGAGCAGTGGCACGGCTGGCGGGAGCTGCTCGACTGGGGGCATCTGCTGGTGATCGCCCGACCCGGCTGGGAGCTGCCCTCCCGGGGGCCGCTGGCCGAGTGGCTGAGCGAGCATCAGGTGGCCCCCGAAGCGCTGACCGCGTCTCCGGCGGGCGCCATTGGCGTGCAGGCCCTGCGTCTGCTGCCGATCTCGGCCACGGAAATCCGGTCCCTGATCCAGGCCGGGCACTCTCCGCAATTTTTACTGCCCGACGCGGTCTGGCAGTATATTCGGGACAACAACCTTTATCGGGCCCGTGCTTGAGCGGGCCTTACTCTTTTTATACATGACTGAAACAGGTGGCGAATGTCCGCAGCGTTAAATGAGCTTATTGTCGAATCCCTGGAAGACCTGAAGGGGAAAAATATCGTGCAACTGGATGTCCGGGAGTTGAGTGATGTGATGGATACCCTGATCATCGCCAGCGGCACCTCCAGTCGCCACGTGAAGTCCCTGGCCAACAACGTGGTAGAGGATGCCAAGCACGCCGGCCATCAGCCGCTGGGTGTCGAGGGTGTGGATTCCGGTGATTGGGTACTGGTGGACTTCGGCGATATCGTGGTGCATGTGATGCAGGAGGAAACCCGGGGCTTCTACGACCTGGAAAAACTCTGGTCCATGGAACCGGGTAATCGTACGGAGCACTAACCCATGCGCATTCGCCTGATTGCGGTGGGCACCAAAATGCCCGACTGGGTGGAGCAGGGCTACGGCGAATACGCCAAACGCCTGCCCCGGGACTGCACCGTGGAACTGGTGGAACTGCCGCTGGGCCCGCGGGGTAAAAGCAGCTCCACCGCCGTGGCCATGGAGCGCGAAGGCCAGTCCATGATGGCCGCCATCGGCAAAGGGGACCGGGTCATCGCCCTGGATGTGAAAGGCAAGGCCTGGAGCACCGAGCAACTGGCCCGGAACCTGGATGAGTGGCGCATGAGCGGGGCCAATTACAGTTTACTGATTGGCGGGCCGGACGGACTGGCCCCGGAATGTCTCGCTCTGGCTGAAGCCAAGTGGTCGCTCTCGGCCCTGACCCTGCCGCACCCGCTGGTGCGGATTCTGGTCATTGAACAGCTGTACCGGGCTTACTCGATACTGCACAATCACCCATACCATAAGTAAAGGTCGCGACGGGTTACCGTTCATTCATGTCTGAAGCCCAGCGTTTTAAAGATCACCACCGGGAAGCCCGCGTTTTTCTCAGCCGGGTGATCACCACCTCTGTGATCATGGCCGCTCTGGTTGCCGTGCTGGTGGCGCGGTACTACAGCCTGCAGGTCACCCATCACCAGGACTATGCCACCCGCTCGGACCGCAACCGGGTGCACGTGCAGCCGGTGCCTCCGACCCGTGGGCTGATCTACGACCGCAATGGCGAACTGCTCGCCGATAACCGACCCAGCTATACCCTGTCGGTCATTCGCGAGCGGGTGAGCGACATGACCGCCACGGTCGAGCTGCTGCGGGAACTGGTGGATATTCCCCAGAGCGACCTGGAAAAGTTCTACGACCAACTGCAACAGTGGCGCCGTCCCTTTGAAGCCATTCCCCTGCGCTATCGCCTGACCGAGGAGGAAATCGCCCGCCTGGCGGTCAACGAGTATCGCCTGGAAGGGGTTGAGGTGAACGCCCAGTTGGTGCGCCACTACCCCAAGAGTGACCTGTTTGCCCACGTGCTGGGCTACGTGGGCCGGATCAGCCAGGCGGATCTGGCCCGGTTTGATGAGGACCAGTACCAGCGCTACAGCGGCACCCACTCGATTGGTAAGACCGGCCTGGAAAGTGAGTATGAAGCCCAACTGCTGGGCGAAGTGGGCAGTCAGAACGTGGAAACCAACGCCCGGGGCCGGGTATTGCGCGTGCTGGATCGCACCGACCCCAAACCGGGCGAAGATCTGCAGCTGCACCTCGATTCCCGCCTGCAGGCGACCGCGGTCAGCGCCCTGGATGACTACCGTGGGGCGGTCGTTGCTCTGGATGTCAAAACCGGAGGCGTGCTGGCGGCGGTGTCCATGCCCAGTTTTGACCCCAACCTGTTCGTCACCGGGATCAGTTTCCGCGACTATCGCAGCCTGAACCAATCTCTGGATCTGCCGCTGTTCAACCGGTTTTTGCAGGGGCAGTATCCACCGGGCTCCACCACCAAACCGGTGGTCGGGTTGGCCGGCCTGCACTATGACGTGGTGGATGCCGAGCACACCGTGCGCGATCCGGGCTGGTATCGGCTGCCGGGCGATGATCGCCTGTATCGGGACTGGAAACGGACCGGGCACGGTTTGAAGGTGGATCTCGAACAGGCGGTGGTCGAGTCCTGTGATGTTTACTATTACGACCTGGGTCATCGAATGGGGGTCGATTCCATTCATGAGTTTGGTGTGCAGTTTGGCTTGGGGTCGCGGACGGAGGTGGATATTCCCTCGGAGCGCAGCGGTATCTGGCCGTCCCGGGAGTGGAAGCGCAATCAACGCGGTCTGCCCTGGTTCCCGGGGGACAACCTTAACCTTGCCATCGGTCAGGGCTATGCCCTGGCTACGCCCATGCAACTGGCCCAGATGACCGCCACCATGGCCAGCCGCGGACGTCGTTTGCGCCCCCAGATGGTGGCCAAAGTGGGGGACCAAGAGCGGCCGGTCATTGAAGAGGCGCAGATGGAGGTGGCCGAGGAGGATTGGGATTACATCATCAATGCGATGGT
>NZ_DGMV01000055.1:4749-6100 GCF_002388575.1 Marinimicrobium sp. UBA4509 | reverse complement strand
GTGGGGGTGATGCACGGCGAGCGCGGAACCGCCCGCCGTGCGGCCTATGGGGCGGACTACCAGATTGCCGGTAAAACCGGTACCGCTCAGGTGGTCGCCATTCCCCAGGGGGAGGAGTACGACTCGGAGGCGCTGGAAGAGCGTCAACGCGACCATGCGCTATTTGTTGGTTTTGCCCCGGCGGATGACCCGCAAATTGCCGTGGCGGTGATTGTTGAGAACGGCGAATCGGGTTCCGGGGTGGCCGCGCCGGTGGCGCGTAAAGTGTTTGATGCCTATCTGCGGGGTATTTACCCTCTGGCGGATCCTGTGCTGGGGGCGCGCACACCATGAGTCATCAGGATTTTCTACGCCGCCTGCCCGAGGCGGGCCAGGGGTTGCGCCGCCGGGATCGGCTGCAGCAGCGACTGCACCTGGACTTTACGCTCTTATTGCTGCTGTTGGCCGTAGCGGCCTACGGTCTGGTGGTACTTTACAGCGCCAACGGCCAGTCAATGTCTGGCATTCAGCGCCAGGGTGCCTATTTTCTGGTGGCCTTCGTCGCCATGTTCGTTACCGCTCAGGTGCCCCCCCATCTGTTGCGTCGCCTGGCGCCCTGGATGTACGGCGGCGGTGTTTTGTTGCTGGTACTGGTGTTGGTGCTGGGCATCGGCGCCATGGGGGCACAGCGCTGGCTCGGCATTGGCGGATTCCGCTTTCAGCCCTCGGAGGTCATGAAACTGGCGACCCCCATCATGGTGTCGGCCTACCTGGGGCAGCGGCTGCTGCCGCCGCGGTTGAAGCATGTTCTGCTGACCCTGATTCTGGTGGCAGTGCCGGCTTTGCTGATTGTTCAGCAGCCGGATCTGGGGACGTCACTGTTGGTAGCCTCTTCGGGGCTGGTGGTGCTGTTTTTCGCGGGGCTGTCCTGGCGCTATATCGTCACCGCCTTTGTCGCGGTGCTCGCGAGTATCTGGCCGCTGTGGAAGTTCGGTATGCACGAGTATCAGCGCCAGCGCGTGCTGACGCTGTTCAACCCGGAGCAGGACAGCCTGGGGGCCGGGTGGAACATTATCCAGTCCAAAACCGCCATCGGCTCGGGCGGCTACTCCGGCAAAGGGTGGCTTCAGGGTACCCAGTCCCAGCTCGACTTTCTGCCCGAAGGGCATACCGATTTCATTATCGCCGTGCTGGGGGAGGAATTTGGGTTGATGGGGGTGCTGTTGCTGCTCGGGCTGTATGTGCTGATTATTGCCCGGGGCCTGCTGATCGCCCTGCGCGCCCAGGACAGCTTCAGCCGGCTGCTGGCGGCGAGTATCACTTTTACCTTTTTTGTGTATATGTTCGTGAACGTGGGCATGGTGTCCGGCCT
>NZ_DGMV01000055.1:0-4644 GCF_002388575.1 Marinimicrobium sp. UBA4509 | reverse complement strand
AACGTGGGCATGGTGTCCGGCCTCTTGCCCGTGGTCGGCGTCCCCTTGCCCCTGGTCAGCCAAGGGGGGACGGCCATTGTCACCCTGATGGCCGGCTTCGGCATTCTCATGTCGATTGCCACCGAGCGTCGACGTGTTACCCGTCAGGAGTAAACAGCAACCGTGATCAGTCAGTGGCGACAGTGGGGGATAGCGTTGGTCGGGGTATTGGCCAGCGCCGGTGGTAGCGCCGATTATCGAGCGCATCCAGAGGCGCAGGCTTTTGTGAGTGAGCTGGTCGAAGAGCACGGCTTTCAGGCGTCCCGACTCGAGGGTTGGCTGGGCGAGGCAAAGCGGCAGGATGGCATTCTTGAGGCCATCGCGCGGCCTGCGGAGCGCACCCGCACCTGGGCCGAGTACCGCCCCATCTTCCTTCAACCGCTGCGCGTGACCCGGGGCATCGCCTTCTGGCGGGAGCACCGCGAAGCATTGGCGCGAGCCGAGCGGGAACTGGGGGTACCGCCGGAAATCGTACTGGCGATTATCGGGGTGGAGACCAATTACGGTCGGACCACCGGCTCGCACCGGGTGATCGACGCCCTCAGTACTCTGGCCTTTGACTACCCGCCGCGCGCGCCTTTCTTTCGCAAGGAGCTGGCGCAGTATTTTATTCTGATGCGTGAACACGAACAGAACCCTTTGGCTTTTAAGGGGTCCTATGCCGGAGCCATGGGTTACGGCCAGTTCATGCCCTCGAGCTACCGGCACTACGCGATCGACTTCGACGGGGACGGCTTTGCCGATATCTGGAATAACCCCACCGATGCCATTGGCAGTGTGGCCAACTATTTTGCCGAGCACGGCTGGCAGCGCGGAGCGCCGGTAGCGCTGCGGGCCCGGGCCTCGGACGATCTGGCGCGGGGCGACGCCTCGGACTGGAACCGCATTCACCCGCCGGAGCTGACCGTGGCGGACTGGGCCGAGCGCGGCCTGACACCGATTTTTCCGCTGCCGGCCGAGCTGCCCGCCAATGCGCTGGCGCTGGCAGGCGATTTTGGCGAGGAGTTCTGGCTGGCGTTTCACAATTTTTATGTGATCACCCGCTACAACCGCAGCCATCTATACGCCCTGGCAGTAGAACAACTGAGTAAAGAGATAAAAACCGCGATGGAGACCGAACAATGACACTGGTTCGCGCCGCCCTGGTACTGGGGCCTCTGGCCCTCATGGTTGCCTGTGCTCCCCTGGGGCCCGTTGAAGAGCAGGATCGCGGGCCGGACAAGCCGGTAGATCTCTCCCATGTGCCGGATGCCACGCCGAGGGCGGAGGTGCGCACCCTGGCGGGCAACAAGAATCCCTACACGGTGCTGGGCAAAACCTATTACCTGATGGACGATGAGACCGGCTACAAGGAGCAGGGCATCGCCTCCTGGTACGGCCAGAAATTTCACGGACGCAAAACCTCCAACGGCGAAACCTACGATATGTACGGCATGACCGCCGCGCACAAGACGCTGCCGATCCCGAGTTATGTGCGGGTCACCAACCTGGCCAACAATCGTCAGGTGGTGGTGCGGGTCAATGATCGCGGTCCCTTTCACGGCAACCGCATCATCGATCTGAGCTACGCCGCCGCTCAACGACTGGGGTTTGCCGGCCAGGGAACCGCGCAGGTGGAAGTGGAAATCATCGTACCCGGTAATCAGCCTCCCGCGCCTCTGCGGGCCGAAGCGGACACGTCTTCCGAGCACGATACCTCGGACCAAAAAACGTTCTTACAGGTGGGCGCTTTTGGCTCACTGGATGCGGCCAAATCCCAGCAGACGCGGGTCAGTGCCCTGACGGACTTCCCGGTCGAGGTGCACAGTGCCGATGAACAACCGGTGTTGCACCGGGTACGAATCGGGCCTCTGAGCAGTAACGAAGAAGTTGTGCAGGTGCGTGAGCAGCTGCGCAGAAATGCGATTGAGCAAACCCATATCGTGCGGGAATAGTGCTAGAATTCCAGCGCAAAGTGAGTCTGTGCGATAAGGATCTTTTCTTTTTAAAAAACGGTTTTACATGATGATGCGAAAACTTTTCTCCGCCACCGTCTTGATGTTGTTGACTCTGGCCGTGCAGGCACAGCAGGTCATTATTCCCGCTCCCCCGAGCCTCGCGGCCAGCGCCTATCTGCTGATGGATGCCGATACCGGTACGATCCTGGTGGAGCACGAGGCGGATATGGTGCTGCCGCCGGCGAGCCTGACCAAGATGATGACCAGCTACATCGTCTCGGAGGAGATCGAGCAGGGTCGTATCAGTGAAGACGATATGGTCAACATCAGCGTCAAGGCCTGGCGCAAAGGCGGCTCGAAAATGTTTGTTCGCGAGGGTACCCAGGTGCGCCTGGAGGACCTCAAGCGCGGCGTCATCATCCAGTCCGGTAACGACGCCAGCATTGCTCTGGCGGAGCATGTGGCAGGCAGCGAAGAAGGGTTTGTGGACATCATGAACCAGACCGCCGCCAAACTGGGCATGACCAACACCCATTTCGAAAACTCCACCGGCTGGCCCGCCGAGGGGCACCTGACCACCGCCCGTGATATGGCCATTCTGGCCCGGGCGGTGATCAAGGATCACCCCGATCACTACGCCATGTACAGCGAGAAGTACTTTTCCTACAACGGCATCAATCAGGCCAACCGCAACCGCCTGCTGTTCCGAGATGAGACGGTAGACGGCCTGAAAACCGGCCACACCGAAGAGGCGGGCTACTGCCTGGTGGCCTCGGCGGTGCGGCGGGATATGCGCCTGATTTCCGTGGTGATGGGCACTCGCAGTGAAGATGCCCGGGCCGCTGAAACCGAAAAGCTCCTGGCCTATGGCTTCCGCTACTATCAGACCCAGTCTATCTACGATGCGGGCGATGAACTGCAGCGTAACCGCGTCTGGTACGGTAAGCAGGAGGAAGTGGTGCTGGGCGTGGCCGAGGACATCCGCCTGACCATCCCCCGCGGTGCAGAGGATGCCCTGGAAGCCCAGATGCATATCGATGAAACCATCAAGGCCCCCATTGCCGCAGGCGACGAGCTGGGTAATCTGACCATTGATCTCAACGGTGAGCGCCTGGTGGATGTGCCCCTGGTGGCGCTGGAGCCGGTGGAGGAAGCGGGCTTCTTCCAGCGCCTGATCGACGCAATCAAGCTGTTTTTCCTCAAAATCTTCGGGTAATACCCCGCCTTGTCCGGGCCCTGCCTCCTTTGGGGGAGGCCCGGACATAGCCCCCTCACTCCTGTTATAATGCCGGCGTTTTAAGCTATTCGAGAGGCACGCTGGCCCCATGTCCGCTTCCAACCCTGACGCCCCCAAAATCGAGTTCCCCTGCGAGGATTACCCCATCAAGGTACTCGGTGATGCGGGTAGCGAGCTGCACGAACTGGTCATTGAGGTGATGGAGCGCCACGCCCCGGGTTTTGACCAGACGCGCATCAAGATCAAGGACAGCCGCAATGGTACCTACCAGTCTCTGACGGTCTGGATTACCGCCACCGGTGAACAGCAGTTGAAGACCATTCACCAGGAGCTGGTGGCCAGCTCCGTGACCAAAATGGTGCTTTGAGCCGGTGAAGCCCGCTGTCGCGCCGCATTCCCTGACGCTGCAGGTCAGCGACCTCGGTCGTCGGCCCTACGACGCCGTCTGGCAGGCCATGCGCGCTTTCACCGACGAGCGCGATGCGGAAACCCAGGATCAGCTCTGGCTGGTGGAACACCCCCCGGTATTCACCCAGGGACAGGCGGGCAAGCCCGAGCACCTGCTGCTGCCGGGGGATATTCCCGTGGTACAGACCGACCGGGGCGGGCAGGTGACCTACCACGGCCCCGGCCAGCTGGTGGCCTACCCGCTGCTGGACTTGCGCCGCCTGGGCATGGGGGTGCGGGACCTGGTCACCGCGCTGGAAGAGACCCTGGTGGGCCTGCTGGCCAGTTACGGCGTTGAAGCCTACCCCCGGCCGGATGCGCCGGGGGTGTATATCGCCGGTGACAAAGTCGCGTCTCTGGGGTTGCGGGTGCGCCGGGGCTGCAGTTTTCACGGTCTGGCCCTGAACGTGGCCATGGACCTGGAGCCGTTTCGACGTATCAATCCCTGCGGCTATCAGGGGCTGCAGATGACCCAATTGGCGGATCAATTGACCACGGCGCCGGATATGGCGGAGGTCAAGGATCGCCTGGTCGGGCACTTTGTACAGAAAATAGGCTATTCGTGTACAATGCCCGGCCCACCGCGCTGATCGCGGAGGCCCACAAGGCCGTACGTACAGCATTCAGGCACTAGCCGCTCGGCTCTACCCGGAGCCGAGAGATAGAGAGACGAGAGAGTTTCATGACCGATACCCCCGAAATACAGCCCGTCAAACGCACCCGTCGCCTGCGTCAGGGTGAAAAGCTGCGCGATGCGGACAAGGTCGAGCGCATTCCGGTGAAAGTGATTGCCTCCGATGAGGTGCAGCGCAAGCCGGACTGGATTCGGGTGCGGGTACCCGCCTCGCCGGAAGTGGATCGGATCAAGCAGATCCTGCGCAAGAACAACCTCTCCTCGGTGTGTGAAGAGGCCAACTGCCCCAACTTGGGCGAGTGTTTCAGTGGCGGCACCGCCACTTTCATGATCATGGGCGAGATCTGCAC
>NZ_DGMV01000079.1:3706-7579 GCF_002388575.1 Marinimicrobium sp. UBA4509 | reverse complement strand
AAGGTTAAAGTCGGCGACAAACTACGCGGCGCCGACAAGGTCCGCACCATTCCGCTGGTCAATGAAGTCCGCCCGGCCCGCGAGCGCAAACCGGACTGGATCCGCGTGCGGGTGCCCGCCAACGGCGAGATCCAGCGCATCAAATCGATGCTGCGCAAGCAGAAGCTGCACACCGTGTGCGAGGAAGCGGCCTGCCCCAACCTGCCGGAATGCTTCGGCGGCGGCACCGCCACCTTCATGATCATGGGCGACATCTGTACGCGCCGCTGCTCGTTCTGCGACGTGGGCTTCGGCCGCCCCAACGGGCTGGACCCGGATGAGCCCAAGCATCTGGCGGAATCGGTGGCCGACCTGGGGCTCAAGTACGTGGTGATCACCTCGGTGGACCGGGACGATCTGCGCGATGGCGGTGCCCAGCATTTTGCTGACTGCATCCGCGAGTCCCGCGTGCACAGCCCGAATCTGCAGGTGGAAATTCTCACCCCGGATTTCCGGGGCCGGATGGACATTGCCCTGGATATTCTCGAACAGGAAGCGCCGGATGTGTTCAACCACAACCTGGAAACCGTGCCCCGTCTGTATCGTCAGGCGCGCCCCGGCGCCAATTACAAGTGGTCCCTGAAGCTGCTCAAAGAGTACAAGAAGCGCCGTCCGGACGTGCTCACCAAGTCCGGCCTGATGGTCGGCCTGGGGGAGACCAAAGAAGAGATCATCGAGGTACTCAAGGATATGCGTGAGCACGATATCGATATGCTCACCATCGGCCAGTATCTGCAGCCGTCCCGGGACCATCTGCCGGTGGATCGGTTTGTCCACCCGGATGAGTTTGCCGAGTACACCCGCATCGCCCACGAGCTGGGCTTCAAGCACGCGGCCTGCGGCCCGCTGGTGCGCTCCAGCTACCACGCCGACAAACAGGCCCACGGGGAAGCCGTGGGTGTGGTTGACGAGCTGCTGGCGTCAGGACAATAAGCGCCGAGATGGCCGAAACGGCCAGCCCCCAACCGACCGCTTTCCCGCCACAGGCCACTGTGGCGGCAGGCACCTCTCTGGTGATTGAACCGCTGATGCCCTCCACAGCGGGGCTCAGCGGTTTTATCGACACCATCGCCCACTGGCACCACGAACATTGTCTGGCTCGCGGCCTGAAATCATCGCTGGATCGCCGCGCGGAGCAGTTGCACCGCCACCTCACCCGCGAGGCCATCCCGGTGACGCTGATTGCCCGTAAAGGAGCGGAAGTTCTGGGCAGTGTCAGTCTGGTCCGCTATCAGGCGAGTGCGGGCGGGGCGCAGCGGTTATGGCTCAGTAATCTGTATGTGCCGGAGGCGCTCAGAGGGCAAGGGTTGGGCAGTGTGTTGGTGGATAAAGCCTGCCGCTACGCCCATGAGCAGGGCGAAACGGAGCTGTGGCTGTTTACCGACAACCAGCAGGGCTTTTACCAGAAACGCGGCTGGCAGCCAGGCGGAGAGGCCAGAGTCAGCCAGTCCGACGTGGATATTTTCGTAAGACGGTTGTAGCGGGCATTAAGTATTGGATTTGTGGTCACGTCCGGTAACGGCGGATGCGGCCTTTGGCCTTATCCGCCCTACGCATACCACCGCAGTTCGCGTAGGGCGGATAAGCGAAGCGCATCCGCCATAACCTAACCCCGAAGCGCGCATCCGCCGTAACCCAACCCCAAACTTACACCACCGACTCCGGCTCCACCGCCCCACCAAACGCCTCAACCAACGCCTTAACCAAGGCGGTCAATTCAATACTCATCACCGCAAAATCCGCATCAAACGCTTCCGCAGCGGTTTCCGGGTTGCGGTCGCTGGCCTGCTCGAGCAGCTTATCCTCAAACTTCAACCGCTTGACCGCGAACTGGTCGTCCAACACAAAATGGATTGCCTCTTTCCAGGTCAGCGCCAACTTGCTGGCGAACATCCCGGCCTCCAGATGGCTGGCCACCTCCGGCGCGCTCAGGTCCACGTTCTTGCAACGCACCACCCGGCTGTCTTTGCCCGCCTGGAATTCGCACTCTTCACCCAACACAAAGTCGGCGGGCAGGTCTTCGCCACGCAGCCAGTGGGTCATCAACTGGGCTGGTGCCTGCTGCGGGGTCAGGGGAATGGCTTTGAGGCTACCCAGGGCTTCACGCAACTGGCTGAGCAGCTCTTCGGCGCGGTTGCTGGAGGAGCAGTTGACCAGGATCAGACGCTCCTGGGGGGCGATGAAGGCGTAGTCCCGGGCGGACTTGCTGAACGCCTTGGGGAGCAGGTCGAAGATGATTTCGTCTTTCAGGGTCTGGCGCTCTTTGCGGCCCACCGGGCGGCCTTCCTCGGCGCGGATGTCCGCAAGCTTTTCTTCCAGATGCTCGTTGATCACCGCTGCAGGCAGGATTTTTTCCTGCCGCTTCAGGCATACCATCAGGTAGCCGTTGCTGGCGTGCACGTAGTCCTGGGCGTCTGGGCCGGCGGGCGGTACCCAGCCGAAACGGCTCATATCCTGGCTTCCGCAAGGCTTGAAAGGCGCTTGGCTGAGCTTGTCCGAGAGCGCTTCGGCGCTGTCATTCAGGGGTTCGGTCAGTTGAAACTGGCGTAGATTTTTAAACCACATAATCGATCCGGTCTGGCAGGCGTGAAGGGCGCACCTTTCGAGGCGTGCGCCCGGTCAGAAAGCGGGGGAGTGTACCACAGCGAGTCGGCTTAGCTCTGGTGCTCGAGCGAGTCCCGGTCGGCGCCGGTCAGGGTGTTCTCGGAGTTGAATTCGCGCACGAAAATACCCCAGAAGGCCACAAACAGGGCCGCTACCAGGGGCCCCATGACGAAACCGTTGATCCCGAACAGGGCGATACCCCCGAGGGTGGAGAGCAGCACGACGTAGTCGGGCAGCTTGGTGTCCCGGCCAACCAGAATGGGGCGCAGAATATTGTCCACCAGGCCGATCACCCCCGCACCGAAGGCCACCAGGATAATGCCCTGGGTGTAGTCGCCGGTGGCGAGCAGGTAGATGGCGACCGGCGCCCAGATGATGGCGGCACCGACGGCGGGAATCAGGGAGGCAAAGGCCATGACCACGCCCCAGAGCATGGGGGCGGGAATGTCCAACAGCCAGAAGATGATGCCCCCGAGGCCCCCCTGAACCGCTGCCACCACGATATTGCCTTTCACCGTGGCCCGGGTCACTTCCGCGAACTTGCGAAACAGCAGCCGTTCGCGTTCATCGCCAATCGGCAGCGCCTTGATCAGCAGCTCGAGCAGCCGCGAGCCGTCGCGCAGCATGAAGAAGGTGAGATACACCATCAGGCAGATATTGAGCACGAAGCGGAAGGCATTCTGTCCGATATCGAGGGTGTGTTGCGCGAGGAACTTGCCCGTGGCCATGGCCGCGTCGGTCGCGTGGCTCTGCAGTTCATCAATACTGATGTTGAAGCGGTCGAGCACGGACTGGATGACCGGGAAGCTTTCCTGGACCCGGTCGATGTATTGTTCGAGATCGATGTCACCTTTATCCAGCTTCTGGTAGATGCCGACGCCCTCGGCGACCACGGAGGTGATGATGAAGATCACCGGCAGGATGACGATGACCAGGCAGAGCAGCAGGGTGGTGAGGGCGGCGATGTTTTCGCGTTGGTTGAATTTGTTCAGCAGCCGCTGTTGTACGGGATAGAAGATGATGGCGACGGCACAGGCCCAGAAGATGGGGCCAAAGAAGGGCTTGAGCACCCACAGAAAACCCACCGAGACCAGCAGCAATAGCCAGATAAACGCTCGTGTTTCCATTTTGCTGTTCATTTGTCCATTCCTTCCAATCAGTTTTTTCGCTGCATGACGTCCGGGCCGCTTCGGGGTGTACTGTTTCCAGACACGCCGTGAACCCATCCCT
>NZ_DGMV01000079.1:1574-3628 GCF_002388575.1 Marinimicrobium sp. UBA4509 | reverse complement strand
GCGGGTCCCCCGCTCCACGGTCTGGAAACAGTACACCCCAAATCGGCCCTCAGAGGCTCTTCTCGCGCCCGGGTGGAATGATACATCACGAAATGGTTTTTTGCTGAGAGGTGGTCGGTGAAGTACGGAAGTAGGAGGATGGCACGGAGCCCGAGGGGTGGGTGTCTTATTCCGAAACCCTCTCTTCATGGAGGAAGCGGTCCGGCGTTCCGGGAGGGAGCTACAGGGATGTATTCATCGCGTTTTCGGAATAAGACACCCACTCCTTGGGCGGTCTTTCCAAGTAATCACAAACCAAATTTATTCGTCCAGGAAACTGCGCAGGTGGTCCGAGCGGGACGGGTGGCGGAGCTTGCGCAGGGCCTTGGCTTCGATCTGACGGATCCGCTCGCGGGTCACGTCAAACTGCTTGCCTACCTCTTCCAGCGTATGGTCGGTGTTCATATCGATACCGAAACGCATCCGCAACACCTTCGCTTCCCGGGCGGTCAGACCGGCCAACACCTCGCGGGTCGCCTCGGTCAGGCCTTCCGTGGTGGCGGAATCCACCGGCGAGACAATGGTGTTGTCCTCGATAAAGTCACCCAGGTGCGAGTCTTCATCATCACCGATGGGCGTCTCCATGGAGATCGGCTCCTTGGCGATCTTGAGCACCTTGCGGACCTTGTCTTCCGGCATCTCCATGCGCTCACCCAGCTCTTCCGGGGTGGGTTCGCGGCCCATTTCCTGCAGCATCTGGCGGGACACACGGTTGAGCTTGTTGATGGTCTCAATCATGTGCACCGGAATACGGATGGTGCGCGCCTGGTCGGCGATGGAGCGGGTGATGGCCTGCCGGATCCACCAGGTGGCGTAGGTGGAGAACTTGTAACCGCGGCGGTACTCGAACTTGTCCACGGCTTTCATCAGGCCGATGTTGCCCTCCTGGATCAGGTCCAGGAACTGCAGGCCGCGGTTGGTGTACTTCTTGGCAATGGAGATCACCAGGCGCAGGTTGGCCTCGACCATTTCCTTCTTGGCACGGCGGGCGCGGGCCTCACCGATGGACATACGCCGGTTGATCTCCTTGATCTGGGCCAGGGTCAGGCCCGCTTCTTCTTCCAGTTGCGCCAGCTTGCGCTGGGCGCGGGCGATGTCGCCTTCCACGGACTTGAGCGCGTCGGAGTAGTCACGCTTTTTCTTGATGATGCCCGGGATCCAGTCTTCATTGGTCTCGTTGCCCGGGAATTCCTTCATGAAGGTTTTCCGGGGCATGCGGGACTGGCGGACGCACATTCTCATGATGGCGCGCTCTTCGCGGCGAACGCGATCCAGTACGGTGCGGGCTTCGCTGTAAATCGGGTCGAACTGGCGCGGCGGCAGCTTGAAGAACTTGAACAGCTCGCCCAGCTCGGCCAATTCTTTCTGGGCCTGCTTGCTGTCGCGGCCGTGCTTGCTGACGGTCTTCTCGGCCTTGGTCAGTTGCTTGGCCAGGGCGTCGAAGCGCTGACGGGCTTCTTCGGGATCGACGCCGGAGGTGGTTTCTTCCTCGTCGTTCTGATCGTTGTTGTCGTCATCGTCATCATCGTTCTTGTCCTTGGCCTTCTCCTTTTTTTCAGCGGCAGCGGCGGCGGCCTGCTGACTGGAGGTGGCGGTGACGGACGGGATATCGTCGGACGGGTCCAGCCAGCCGATGATGACATCCGGCAGGCGACGCTCTTCCGCTTCAACCAGTTTGAATTCGTCGAGAACGCGCTGTGCCGCGCCGGGCCAGTAGGCCAGGGAGTACATCAGCTCGCGCACCCCCTCTTCGATGCGCTTGGCGATGGCAATCTCACCTTCGCGGGTGAGCAGCTCCACGGTACCCATTTCGCGCATGTACATGCGCACCGGGTCGGTGGTGCGGCCAGCTTCGGTTTCCACTGCGGCGAGTGCGGCGGCGGCTTCAGCGGCGGCAATTTCGTCCGCCGAGGCATCGCCGTCGGTCATCAACAGGGTGTCGGCATCCGGTGCGATCTCGTAGACACGGATGCCCATGTCGTTGATCATCTGGATGATGTCTTCCACCTGATCCG
>NZ_DGMV01000079.1:593-1502 GCF_002388575.1 Marinimicrobium sp. UBA4509 | reverse complement strand
TGGTCGTTCACCTCGGCATAGGTGAGATAGCCCTGCTCTTTGCCGCGGGCGATCAGCTCTTTGATGCGAGATTGTTGCTGCTGTTGAGCGGTGTCTGCCATTCGGAACCCTGTCGAACCTGAGGTGTGGAAGAAAAGCGCGGGATTATATCGCATATGTTGGGCTTGATTCCATAAAATCAACGCCCGCGCCCGGTTTTAGTGTGGAGTTTTGTGCGCCAGAGCCGCTTTTACCAGCGCTTCGCGCTCTTCGCGGCTTAATCCAGCAAAATCGCTGCTTTTTTGGCGCAGTTGGCTGAGTGCTTCGGTTTTTTGCCGTTCCGCCAATTGGCGCTGAATACCCTTCAGGCAATCGCAGAACGCCACCCGGGTGTCGTAGTCGGCCCGGGAGGGCTTGATGGCCCGATTGGCGCCGTGGGCGCCGGCGGCCACCAGCAGATCCTGACCGGCAATGGCCGCCAGTTGTTCCGCTTCCTTCGCGCCGTACACGCCGCGCCAGTGGCCGATAATGTGAGGTAGCTGATAATGCGGCCGCTCGCGTAATAACTTTAGCAGTTGGCCCAGGGACCGCAACTCCGGTTCGCTGTGTTCGAGCCAGAATTCCGGGGGTTCTTCGGCGGCCAGGGCCGGGTTGGCCAGCAGCAGACCAATGGCCTTGCGCGCCGGCGGCATCAGGTAGCGCTTGCCGGACAGGCTCGGCGGCGCCGGTGGGGCGGCCGCCGGCTCCGGCGCTGCATTGTCGAAGTACTCCTCCCCTGTGGGGCCCGGCTCCTGAGCGTAGGCCGGGGGCTCCTCGTAATCCGGGGGTGGCGGCCGGTCGTCCGCCGGCGCTATATCGACGGGCGCGGCCGGGGCGCGGGTTGGCTCGGCCTCGATCACCACCGGCTCGTGCACCAGCTCCATCAGGGTG
>NZ_DGMV01000079.1:0-501 GCF_002388575.1 Marinimicrobium sp. UBA4509 | reverse complement strand
GTGCACCAGCTCCATCAGGGTGTCCCGGTTCAGGCCGGTCCGCTGCGCGAGGCGGTCGAACATCAGTTCCCGGAAGACGCCCCGGGGCAGTTGGTGGAGCAGGGGAGCGGCGCGCTTGCTGAGCAGCGCCCGGCCCTCAAGGCTGCGCGGATTAAGGTCGGCGCTGAGCGCATCGAACAGGTAATCTTCCAGCGGGACCGCCATGTCCACCATGTTGCTGAATTTTTCAGCGCCGATCTGGCGCACCAGGGTGTCCGGGTCCTCGCCTTCGGGCAGGAACAGGAATTTCACCTGTCGGCCGTCTTCCATCACCGGCAGGGCGGCGGCCAGGGCGCGCTCGGCGGCGCTGCGCCCGGCCTTGTCGCCGTCAAAGCAGAACACCACTTCCCGGGTGTGTTTGAATGCCAGTGCCAGGTGGTCCTCGCCGCAGGCGGTACCCAGGGTGGCGACACCGTAGCGGATGCCGAACTGGGCCAGGGCCACCACGTCCATATAGCCTTC
>NZ_DGMV01000049.1:48380-72685 GCF_002388575.1 Marinimicrobium sp. UBA4509 | reverse complement strand
GGGCGCGCAAGTACTTTTTGAAAAAAGTTTTAAGGCTCCTTGCGTACCTCTTCGGGCGCATCCTCTTCGCCGGATTCAGCGCTGCCCTGAGCAGAGGAATCATCGCCCTCTTTACTGCTATTCACCCACCCCACCAGAGAGGCCCGGCGCCGCCAGAGCCAGATGGCCGGGCCCGACAGGCCGTAGGTGACTGACATGCACAGCAGCACAACCGGCGGGTTGATGCTGACCACCACAAACACCCCCACCACCATCAACATGACCACAAAGGGTACGCGCCCGCGGAAGTCGATGTCCTTGAAGCTGTAGTAGCGAACATTGCTGACCATTAACAGCCCGGCGATGGTCGTGATTAGCGCCGAGGCCACCGCGACGGACACCGACACATCGCCGCTATGGCCAGTCCATACGATGGACGCGAGAATGGCCGCCGACGGCGGGCTGGCCAGACCGACGAAGTACTTCTTGTCGACCACACCTATCTGGGTGTTGAACCGGGCCAAGCGCAAAGCGGCGCAGACGGCGAACACAAAGGCGGCCGCCCAGCCGAGCTTTCCCAAGTCCGACAGCGCCCAACTGAACATGACCAGGGATGGCGCCAACCCGAAGGACACCATGTCCGACAGACTGTCGTATTGTTCACCGAACGCGCTAGAGGTGTTGGTCAGCCTGGCTACCCGCCCATCCAGGCCATCCAGAGCCATGGCCACGAAAATGGCAATGGCCGCACTGTCAAAATTGCCGTGCATGGCGGAAATGATGGCGTAGAAGCCCGCAAAGAGAGCCCCGGTGGTAAACAGATTGGGGAGAAAGTACACCCCACGGTGCCGCACCTTCTTGCCGTTCTCGGAAACCTCCTCTACATGCTCGTCAAAGGGGAGAAAACCCTCATCCCCTTCCTGCAGCCGGGAGTCCTGATCGTTGTTTGTCATAGCCACCTCAACACTGAATTTCCTGTCCCCATGGTACACGAAAGCCCGCTGCAGGTGATCCCGCAGCGGGCTGAACGAGTGCTCGGGGCCCGGAGGGCCCCTGCGCAAGAACTCAGTTCTTGGACTTGTCGATGATCTTGTTGGAACCGATCCAGGGCATCATGGCGCGCAGGCGCTCACCGACCTGCTCGATCGGATGCGCCGCATTCAGACGACGACGGGCGGTCATCTCCGGGTAGTTCAGGGCGCCTTCGCTGATAAAGCGCTTGGCGTACTCACCGTTCTGGATGTTGCGCAGGGCCTGACGCATGGCTTCGCGGGACTCGTCATTGATGACCTGGGGACCGGTCACATACTCACCATACTCCGCGTTGTTGGAGATGGAGTAGTTCATGTCGGCAATACCGCCTTCGTACATCAGATCAACAATCAGCTTCAGCTCGTGCAGACACTCGAAGTAGGCCATTTCCGGGGCATAACCGGCTTCCACCAGGGTTTCAAAGCCGGCCTTGACCAGCTCAACGGTACCGCCACACAGCACCGCCTGCTCGCCGAACAGGTCGGTTTCGGTTTCGTCTTTAAAGGTGGTTTCAATAATACCGGTACGACCACCGCCGATAGCGGAAGCGTAGGACAGCGCTACGTCTTTGGCCTTGCCGGACGCATCCTGGAAAATCGCGATCAGATCCGGAATACCGCCGCCTTTGACGAACTCGGTGCGAACGGTGTGACCCGGAGCCTTGGGCGCCACCATGATGACATCCAGATCCTGGCGGGGCACGATCTGGTTGTAGTGGATGGCAAAGCCGTGAGCGAAGGCCAGGGTAGCGCCCTGCTTCAGGTTGGGCTCGATCTCGTCTTTATAGAGCGCAGACTGGAACTCGTCCGGAGTCAGAACCATGACGATATCGGCACTTTTCACCGCGTCGGCTACATTGGCCACTTTCAGGCCAGCGCCTTCGGCTTTCTTGACCGAGCCAGAGCCTTCACGCAGACCGACCACAACCTCAACACCGGAGTCCTTCAGGTTGTTGGCGTGCGCGTGACCCTGGGAGCCATAGCCCAGAATGGCCACTTTCTTGCCCTTGATGATGGAAAGATCACAATCTTTGTCGTAATAAACGTGCATGTTCATCTCCTGAATAGTCGCCCAAAGGCGGGGAACGATTGAATATCGGCCGGCAGTTTAAGGAAAAACACTCATAACGTAAAATGATATATTCGCAACTTGATATTGCATATAATGCAACATCAATCAACGGCAGGAGATCCCGATGGACGCCACAAAGCTTCGTCTCTATCTGGCGCTCGCCGCCACACGCCACTTTGGGCGAGCGGCTACCCAGTGTCACGTCAGCCCCTCCACCATCAGCCGCAACCTGAAACAGCTGGAAGAGGAGCTGGGCGTGACGCTGATGCTGAGGGATAACCGATCCGTGAACCTGACGCCCGAGGGCGAACGATTCCAACGGTTTGCCCGGGAAAGCCTTCAACAGTGGGAGACCTTTCAGGAAGCACTGCACCAGGGCGCCGACGAGCTGCGCGGCCAACTGAGCATTTACTGCTCGGTGACCGCCAGCTACAGCTTTTTGCACGACTTGCTGACCCAGTTCCGGGGCAGCTATCCCGGCATCGCCATCAAACTGCACACGGGGGACCCCGCCCAGGCGGTCGAGCGGATTCTGGCGGGACAGGAGGATATTGCGATTGCCGCCCGGCCCGACCGTCTGCCGGGAAGCCTGGAGTTCAAGTCCATTGCCGAGTCACCCCTGGTGTTCATCGGCCCCGAGGACCCGGCGTTGCTCGCCAATCAGGCCGGCTCCGAACAGGACTGGCGGCGCTGGCCGATCATCATCCCGGAAGAGGGGATTGCCCGGGAGCGCTTTGACGGCTGGTGCCGGGCACAACAGCTGACACCCGACATTTACGCAGAGGTCAAAGGCAATGAGGCAATCGTCAGCATGGTGAGCCTCGGTTTCGGGGTCGGATTGGTGCCAGAGATTGTGCTCAGAAACAGCCCCCTGCGCCAGCGGGTCAAGCCGCTGCCGCAGCAGCCGGACCTGGGGCCCTTCGAAACCGGCATCTGCGTGCTGCAAAGGCGGCTTAAAAGCCCAATTGTGTCAGCACTATGGGAACAGGTGGCGGGTTAACCCCCCCCGGAGCAGCTAACCCGCCACCAGCCATACAGGAATTTACCGCACTGGGGACAACCGCAACACTGCCACATCGTGTGCGGCCAGCTTTAACCGAAGCGGTTTACTGGTATCCCCCTCGCCATCTCTCCAAAGCCGATGCCAGGTGAACTGCTGATCGTGAAAGTTGATGTGATGGCCAAACTGATCATCCTTCACTTCAAAATGATGAGCCCAGTCGTGGGTATAGCTCAGCGGCGTATCCCCGCGGTTCAGAAACATGAAGGCCCAGTCACCGCCTTCCAGCGGTTTTACATAAATCATCAGCTCTCCCTGATGAAGGTACTTCATGGCCTGTACACCCAGAGGGTCCTGATTCAAGGCAATGATGTCTCGGTTCGTCAGAATGTCGCGTGTGGCATCACTCATGTTGCGCAGGTCGTTTCCGGCGATCAGCGGCGAGTTCAACATGGCCCACAGGGTGAAATGGCTGCGGTCCTGCGCCTCTGTCATACCGTTGCCCACTTCGAGCATATCGTAGTCGTTCCAATGACCTGGGCCCGCGTATTGACGCAGTCGCTCATCGGCACGCATTTCGAGAATCTTCAGAACACCCCAGGATGACCAGGAACCCCAACTCAGCTCGCAATCCCAGCAGGGGTAGATATCGCCACTGACCCGCCAGGAGTGCCCCACATCCTCCGCCCAATTCCAGGGCTGGTTATCCCCCCACTCACAGATACTGAACAAAATCGGTCGTCCGGCGCGTTTGAGCGCGTCGCGCATCGTAGTGTATGCGCCAATCGGGTTGATATTCTCGGTATCACACCAGTCGTACTTCAGGTAATCAATGCCCCACTCTGCGTAGGTACGCGCATCCTGATACTCGTAGCCTCGACTGCCCGGATAGCCGGCGCAGGTGGTATTACCCGCATCGGAATAAATCCCCAGCTTCAAGCCACGCTGATGTACATATTCGGCCAGGGCTTTCATCCCGGAGGGAAACCGATCTTTATTAACCTGAATATTGCCCTGAGCATCGCGCTCACCGTGCCAGCAATCATCAATATTGATGTACTCATATCCGGCCGCTTT
Source organism: Marinimicrobium sp. UBA4509 (assembly GCF_002388575.1). Taxonomy (NCBI): domain Bacteria; kingdom Pseudomonadati; phylum Pseudomonadota; class Gammaproteobacteria; order Cellvibrionales; family Cellvibrionaceae; genus Marinimicrobium; species Marinimicrobium sp. UBA4509. The sequence continues at coordinate 68,526 of NZ_DGMV01000049.1, read as the reverse complement.
CATACCCGACTCCACCATGGCATCAGCCATTTCCCGAATCATCGACTCGTCGACATTACAGTCGAACGTGTTCCAGCTGTTCCAGCCCATCGCCGGCGTATCGGCAAGATGCGGAAACTTTTCGGCATTTGCGGCCAACGATGCCCAACCAATCAGAAAGCCGGTAGCCCAAGTTAAAATTGTACTTCTCATAATGATTACCCTTATCAAAATATACGATTTATATTACTTTTAAAAATTTGCGATAAAACGCCCATCAAGCCTGATGCAATGCTCCGTTAATGAACGGGTCGGCGCCAGGATCGAAAGACGAAAAATGAAACCAATGGTTTCCTTTTTGAAAAAGGTCTGAACAATCTTGTTCGCCCCCGGCCAGAAAACCCAATCGGAAGCGAACCTAGGAAGGATCAGTTTTCGCTGTGAAATTCCGGAAGCTCATCCAGAGTGACTACCAGCTCATGGTTGTAAACCTCAACTTTATGTGCATCTTCATTGTAGTACTCGCCCGTCCAGAAGTTACTGCTATTGGTAACACCTTCTTCACTGTCCCCGTCATTCCAGGTCACGAAGAACAGCCACCAGGCGCCATCCTCCTTGATATTGTCCGGGTGAGGAATCGTGCCATTTTCTGTCAAGGCAACCATCTTGTCTTCACTGTCCGGATACTCGACGGCTTCGTTGAACTTGGGGAGTTTGGAGCCGTAATCTTGCGCATCTCCGTAAATATCTTCACCAATAATATCTACATATCGATCCCCCGGGTACCAATCAGCCGAGGCTCCATTCCATACCCAAATCAGATTATTCAGTTCGTGATGATTCGTTAACCGATCGTACAAATACTTCCAGAGCGCTATCTGTGCGTTAGCAGGATGGACGGAATCATCTCGGGTCGCCCCCCACCAGAACCAGCCGCCTGATGCCTCATGCAAAGGGCGCCAGAGGACAGGAACGTCGGCGTCCTGGAGAGCCTTCAACTCCTGTGCAATACGGTCGACATCCGCCTCCATCTGGGCGAACGCGTCAGACTCGCTATCAAGTTGATCACCATCCATTGGTACTCTGAAGCCGGTGGATTCCGTATAGAACTCCAATGTTTCTCCAGACGGATCTCGCCAGTGCCAGTTGAACGTAACCAGCCCTCCCAGTTCCCAGTGCGCGATCGCCTCTTCGGTCTGCATCAAACCAGACCACCCTTGCCCATCAGCTACGGTGTAGTTCATGAAGTCATAGCCCATGATCGCAGGGGCCAGCCCGGTGTCATTGACCACTCGCTGGAACATGTCGGTGGAATCTTTCCACGTCAAGTCCTGCTGACCTGACAGCACCTGCTTTCCGAAAACACTTTTCAGATAGCTGTAAACCGTCCGGGTCGTCTCGGTCGCATTGTCATTGACGAGATTCTCTGCAACATCCAGTTTTTCAACCGTGGGGGCGTTGGGGTCCATATCACCCATCTCGACAACGCAGTTTTCTTCCTCCTGACTGATTACCTGCTGCCCCCAGCCATCGCCATCGGAATCGACCGATGCCTCCGGCTCAGTACAATAGGGGTAGTCCACTCCCTCAACCTCAACATAGGTCAGCGCATTTTCTGGATCGTGTTGATTGGTATCGGGATTATCTTCAATAGCGTTATTACTACCACACCCCAGAATTCCTGCCGTAAAAGCCAGAATGGCTGCGGCACAGGTGCTACTTTTAAACAGATAGAGTTTCATTTGGTCTCTTCCAGTATCAAACCACTTGTAAAGACAACAAAACATCGGACCAGAGCTCCCAGTGACGGAGGGAGCACTGGTCCTAGCGCTCAGATCTATTCGGCCTCAGGAAAGCTAGCCGGAACGGAGGTCTCCATCAGGCCGCCTTTACCATGGACTACCTGCTCACCCCGATCCGTCAAATCCACGCTGGTCTCTTCAGAGTTGGACAAGTCAAACCCGGCCGCGCTTTCCGAATTATCAATCCACGTCCAGGCCAACCAACTGATGGGGGCGGAACGTTCGAACGAGGCAACATCCGCAAGCAAGTCATCTGCCACCAAGCCGCCTTCGACCATATCCACTTCCAGCCAATCAAACTGTTCCGCATAGTGGAAATCAATCAGTTGGACCACTTCTTCCTCAACCTCCAACGGAATGTCACCCTCGATACGCATTTCTCCGACTTTGATTGGCGCATCGGGCATATCGCTGACGCCGAACACCTGGAAACCAAAGTGTTGCGGGGTGCCGTTGCGCTCAAATCCTTCGGGCAACTCCATGACGAACTCTTTGGTCACCCACTCACCCGGCGTCAGATCTTCAATGGTCCAGACCGCGAGATTGGTGTGGTTAGACCAATTAGCATCCTGAATGAACACGCGGAATTCAAAGTCCTCCGGTGCCTGAGCGTAGGCCTCATCCAACTGCAGGGTCAGAGTCATTTCCAGGGTTTCACTGTTGAGATTGAAGTTTTCCACCTCGCTCAGATCATTCTTTTGGACAGCGAAAGTGCGGTTGTTATCATCCGAGGTATCACCCGCCTCAGAGGGGCGCGGTGACATGACCAGAGCACCATCTTCCGCCGACACACTGACCGGCAGAGTGTGCCAACCGAGCACCGCCCAGCCATCGGTTCCTTCGGTGAAATCAGACTGATACTGGGTACCCCACTCGAAGGCAACCTGCTCTTCAGGCAATCCAAGCACAGTGATGTTATCGAACAGAATCGGCTCAACACTGCCATTCAAGTTACCCATCTGGATCCCAAGGTCTGAGCCACCGGCCCACTCTGCCTCAAAGGTGAGAGTAGTCCACTCGCCGAACGTGACATTGCCAGCTCCCAGATAGTTTGCCGTCTGCCAGCCCGCGGTATTGGACAGGACAGTGAAGTAAAGCTCCTGACTGGCATCGCCGTAGGCCGCCGGCACCAATACGTCGAGGGTAATTTCGACCTGCCCCGAGTAACTGACCCCGCCCATAGCACCTGAAAGCGCCAGCACTTCACCATCCCCAGCCTCCCGGGTGAGAGCAAGAGCGCCATCCACTTCTGAAACGCCAGTTTGCGGATCCTCCCAGGACGCTGGCGCCCAGTCGGCAACACCATCATCGAAGGTCCATTCCCGCAGCAACTCCGGGACAGACGCCTCGATAACTTTGATGTTGTCAACACGAAGCTCGCCATTCACCTCGGGATTCTTACCATTGGCCACCAACTCCAGCCCGATTTTGGTGACACTGGAGGCATCAAAGCCGTCTTCCGCCCAGCCAAAGGAGCTATCGTCCTGAACAACTTTTTTCAGGCTTGACCAGCGGTTGGCCTGCAGGCTATCGGCTGAGTTCCACCCCAGGTTGGCGTAGCGCCCTTCACTATCCCGGAGGTACATCTGAAGCCCCATGACGCCCTCGCCTTCCGCGGCCTGCATGTAGGCCTCATCCAGATAGACCTCCATACTCACTTCCCGGCCAAGCACACTCATCGACTCCGGCAGCACTGCCAGATAACCGGCTTTGTCGTCTGGCGTCTGCCAATCGATGGGCAACTGAGCTGCATTATCTCCGGCGGCCAAGATCATCAAATCCTGGTGGCGAATAGCGTCCTCTTCCGCATTGGAGTCACCGAACTCACTGACAACGACCGGTATACGCTCGCCCTTCAATAGCTCCATCGCCGACGCCATATCGTCCCGGTCACGCCAGCGCGATCCGAAAGCATGCACAGAAAGAACAATATTTTCCTCATCATCTGCGGCCAACAGCTCCCGCCCCCGATTACCAAGGAAGGCATAGTAATCCTGGCCACAGCCGGGCGCATCAATCACGATCGGGTTGCGGAATCCGGCCCGGCGCATCTGCCGGATGACGGCTTTGTAATTGTCAATGTAGATCCGGTACCCCTGACTGTACGAGTTAAAAATGCCGGTCGGTCCCCACTTGCTCGCCAGATTGAGCATAACGTGGGGCTGGAAGCGGTCTTGCACCAGCACCGGAACCCACTCGTTCAGCCACAGGTCGTTCACCGCCCCAAACAGAGCTTCATCATCGGCGGCACATGCAACCTCGGGCTCCCAATAGGTCACTATTGCCACGAGGCCAGCATCGACCGCAGTGAGCAGCGCCGCCTCGAGCTCATCCGCCGTGGTGTCAGAGCGGAGTTGTAAACGCACCACATTAGAGCCCACCTCTTGAATCGAGGTAATACCATTGATTCGCTCCAAGGGGTTATCGCCGTATTGCAGGTTTACACCGCGCAAAAGCACTGGTTCACCGGTGGCATCGAGCAACTGTGAACCATCGGATGACAAGACCGGAGCATTTTCCGAAGGACGCGGACGCCCCTCATCTCCTTGAACAGGTTCGGGGATCAGCTTGTGCTTTTCTGAATCCGGGGTGTCCAACATGCTGCCGCCGCAGGCTTGCAGGCCGAAGGCACAGGCGAGCAGCGCTAGATAGCCAATTTGTTTTTTCATAATGAACTCCGAAATTATTCTTAGTCGGTTAAGCCTTTATTGATGTCAGCACGATCGTTAAAACGAGAGGCTGACGCCGGCTGCATAGCGGCGTTCCTGAACCCACAGCGAACGGAAATGATTTTCCCACTGGCCATAGCTGTGGCGGCTTTCACTGGTCAGATTGGTGCCGTTCAGGTATAGGCTTATGTTGTCGTTGATCCAGTAATTGACGGACAGGTCGAGGTAACCGGTTGGCTCAAGCCACTGCCCCATTTCCATGACGGCAGCGGTCGTATTGACTTCGAACCGCTCCATGTACTCTTCGCTTCGCCAGTTGTACGCCGCGCGAACATTGAGCCCCCCTTTGTCGTACCACAGAATCAGGTTGGCCTGATGCTCGGAGTTAGAGGGCAGCGGAAACTTGTTCCCTTCCAGATCCGAGTATTGGGACTCGCTTTGCGAGTAGGTGTAGTTCGCTTCGATGCCCGTCGCACTGAGGTGCTCCCCGGGCAGGAAAGTGAACGGCTGCTTATAGCCCACCTCCAGCCCGTATAAATCCGAGGCACCGGTGTTTCGCGTGGTCCAGATATTGGCGCGGCGACCGCGGTCGATACCATCAAGGTCTCGGAAGGAGCGCTGTTCCTGCCCCGGTTCTACGGCGGTTTCCACGTCAATCAGGAACAGGCTGGCACCCAAGATGGAGTTCTCGGCGAAGTACCACTCTGCCGCCGTGTTATAGACCCGGGCCCGCCAGGGCTCGATATCCGGACGCCCCTGATCTTCACCTCCTCCAACACAACCGACATCATCCTGTACCGGACCGGAGGGACCGACCACCATGACCGGCTCACCATTTTCATCGGTTTTAGGGCAGCGCTGGTACCAGAGGTTCAGGCTGGCTCCGACGTTATCCAGATCATTTCGGGTCATAGTCTCAGCAAAGCCGAAACGAACGGTGACATCGTCTGTGGGAAACAGGTTGAAGTTGACTGAAGGCAACACATCGGTGAAGTCCACTTCATCGGTTTGCGTGCCGTAAACAAACGCAAGCTTCTGCCAGTCGTCATAGCCGATGGAATTGAACATATCGAGAACTTCCGGCACATCATTTCGGATGACCGTCCGATCGGTCTGAACCACTTTCACCCCGACATTGCCTGAGTAGGGGATACCGAAGAGTCCCTGATCGAAATTCTCGAAATTCACCTGTACGTGAGCGGAAGTACTGGCCTCTTCCACGTCGTAGCTGTAGCCGGGGTTTTCCACGGCCCGCACCTCGCCGTACAGACGTGTCATAAAGTCATAGGGGCTGTCCCAGGCGTCGGGGTTCAGAGCCGCTACGCCGTCTTCAAACCCACCAATGGGGCCAAAATCGGTAAAGACGACGGTGTCGTCACCGCTAAACCCATTGTCCTGTAAACCACCGACCTCGACCAGATTGATATTGGTTTCCGAAAAATCGAACTTGCGCCAGTCGGGGTAGCGTTGCCACACCAGGTTGCCCGGAAGCAGCTTGTAGCGCAGATCCGCGGGAACCCGCGGATCTTCCCAATCGGTATAACGTCCGGTAGCAGTCACATATTCGAATCGGTCGCTGCGTGCCTCCCGAATCCCGTGACGCAAGCCAACATCAATGGATTCGACCAGCCCCCAATCCAGACGCAGGTTTACATCCGCACGCACGACATCCAGCTCCGCCTCAAGATTGCTCCCTTGAGCGAACCCTTGGTACTGGTCGAGAACCGCCGGATCGGCCAAACTGGGCCCTTGATAGTGGAACTCGGGATAATCCGGTCGATAATCCACCGTCACGCGGTAACCTTCCACCGGATCCTTACCATCTTCACCATCCTCATCAACCCAGAGCCACGCCGGAGTCCCCTGCTGGAACGTCGCTTCGCGGGTCTGACTCTCTGCTTCACCGTGGACATAACGCACACTGGCGATCAGGTTGTCGTGATTGGTGTAGTTCAATTCCAGGTTGGTGTTGATGGCAGCGGTTTTTTCTATGTCGTTATCCGAGCGGGTCTGGAAGTCTGCCGCCCAGACATCCGCCACGGTGACGTAATACAAGTCATGATTGACAGTATTACCGGCGCCGTCCGGCACCCCAATGGTGGCTCCGTATTCAACCTGAGTATGGGGCGAGTCCTGCACGACGTTGTACACATTCTCGCTAAAGACGCCAGGCTCACCATTGACCTCAAACGACTGCGGAGTACTACCACCGTTAAAGCCGGCGCTGACCCCTCGATCGTATCGGTCCATACGGGTGTAGAACACATCACCCTTGAGAGTAAAATTATCGTTGAGCTCCCACTCCGCGCTGACGGTGCCGCCCGTGCGCTCACGCTCCATGAATTGACTGTTGGCACTGTAACGGTCGGGGACAATGTACCAATCGTTCGGATTACCGGTGCCAGCCAAATCCGGGGCATTGTTTACCGGGTCTGGGCCCACGGGTAGCGGTGCCCCCCCCTGAGACTCCAGAAAGCCCAGACGATGGCCATTCCAGATGGAGTAGTTGGCCGCGTTGGAAATCGAGTGATTGAGGTTGGCGTAGACGGCGAGTCGATTGTCAAAGTTGTAACCCACCATGACACTGGCACTGTGGTCCGGGTCGCGGGTGCCTTCCGTGCCATCGGCTTTCATTTCGTTTTTGGAGCGCTGACCCTGGGCCGCCTCCAGACGCAGACGACTGGTCCAGCCTTCATCCAGCGCCAGGGGCTTGAACGTCCTCAGATCAACCACCCCGGATACCCCGCCCGAGAGCATGGAAGCACTTTGAGATTTGTACACGTCTACGCCGCTCATCAGGCCAGCAGGGATGTCAGAGTAGTCCGGCTGAACGCCGGTAATCGATTGAGGGCTGAGAAACTGTTCTCCATTGAGCGTGGTCAACACCTGAGGCATACCACGAATGTTCAGACTGGTGCCCTCATTGGCTTCTCGGGTGATCTGCACCCCTGTCACCCGCTGAAGTGAATCGGTGATGGTGGTATCGGGAAGCCGGCCAATGTCTTCGGCAACAATGGAGTCGACTATACGATCAGAGTCGCGTTTGATATCAATGGCCATTGACTGAGAAGCCCGTACTCCGCGCACGATGACTTCTTCGAGAAGACTAGTTTCCTCTTCACCGCCTCCCTGCTCTTGGGCTTGCACCCCCACACTACTCAGTGCGCAGCCGATGGCCAGTGCCAAAGCGGTTTTCTGCGAACCATACCCTCTGCGTTTGATCATACTGACATTCCTCTTATTACTTTTATTAACGTTATTGACTGGGCGAAAGCCCGTCGCCTTCGGAGTGATTCCGAGCCGGTGAGTGGGCCGATGACGCCACAACTCAGGGTTTCTTTATAGTCGGGAGCCCCCTTTATTCTCTGTAACCGGTTCCAAACTGAAGGCAAAAATAAGCTCCCTGAGAGAGCAGGAAGCTATTAGGATCTGTAACCGATTACAAATAGCCTAGCCCAAATACTTTTTGGTGGCAACCAAAAAAAGAAGGGGTGGGTATTTTTTTCGGTACGATTTGGTCTAAAAAGGGAGGGAGTTTATAACGAAAGCCGTCAATACCGCGTCACAGCACTTTGATCCGGCACCCTCCCTGGCGCCAATCGAGGCTACAGACTCAGTACTTTTTCACCGCGGGAGATACCCGACACACCAGAGCGCACCACTTCCAGAATGGACGCTTCGCCCACGGCCTGAAAGAAGGCGTCCAGTTTGTCGCTGGTGCCGGTGATCTGGATGACGTACAGCGAGCTGGTGACATCCACGATCTGGCCACGGAAGATGTCTACACAGCGCTTCACTTCTGCACGCTGGGCACCGGAGGCTTTGACTTTGACCAGCATCAGCTCACGCTCAATGTGGGCGCCTTCGGTCAGATCCACCAGTTTGACCACATCGATCAGCTTGTTCAGGTGCTTGGTGATCTGCTCAATCTTGTGATCATCCCCAATGGTGGTCAACGTCAGGCGAGACAGGGTCTCGTCTTCGGTGGGGGCCACCGTCAGGGTTTCAATGTTGTAGCCACGCTGGGAAAACAGCCCGACCACCCGGGACAGTGCGCCCGGGGCGTTTTCAATCAATACCGAAATAATACGTTTCATGTCAGGTACGCTCCGTCTTGCTCAGCCACATGTCGCGCATGGACCCATTGGGTGCAACGTGCATGGGGTATACGTGTTCGCTTGGGTCAACCTGGATGTCCATAAACACCACCCGATCTTTCATGGCGAAACACTCTTCCATCTTGGCTTTGAGGTCTTCTTTGCGCTCCACGCGAATGCCGACATGCCCGTAGGATTCCATCAGCTTGACGAAATCCGGCAGAGTCTCCTCGTACAGTGATTCGGAGTAGCGGCTTTCGTACTGCATATCCTGCCACTGCTTGACCATACCCAGGGCATGGTTATTCAGGCAGATGATTTTCACCGGCAGGTGATACTGGGTACAGGTCGCCAGTTCTTGGATGCACATCTGTATGCTGCCTTCCCCGGTCACGCAGGCGACTACCGCATCGCGGTGCGCCATCTGTACGCCCATAGCCGCCGGCAGGCCGAAGCCCATGGTGCCCAGACCACCGGAGTTGATCCAGCGACGCGGCTTGTCGAACAGATAATACTGGGCCGCAAACATCTGGTGCTGGCCCACGTCAGAGGTGACGTAGGCATCGCCCCCAGTCACTTCGTACAGCGCCTTGATCACATCCTGAGGCATGATTTTATCGCCGTCGGTGTTGTAGCGCGGCACGGTATAAAGACCGTGACGGGTACGCCACTCGTCAATCTGCTTCCACCAGGCCTTGATCGCATCGGCGTCCGGCAGTTCTTTGCTCTCTTTGACCATGGCCAGCATTTCGGTCAGCACGCTCTCCACCGATCCAACGATAGGCACATCGGCGGCAACCGTTTTGGAAATGGAGGCCGGATCCACATCAATGTGGATGATCTTGGCATTGGGGCAGAACTTGCTGACGGTGTTGGTTACCCGGTCGTCAAAGCGTGCGCCCACGGCGAGAATGACATCGCTGTGATGCATGGCGGTATTGGCTTCAAAGGTGCCGTGCATGCCCAGCATACCCAGGAACTGGCGGTCGGAACCCGGGTAGGCCCCCAGCCCCATCAGGGTATTGGTGACCGGGAAGTTCAGGCGTTTGGCCAGATCGGTCAGCAAATCGGAACCATTACCCTGAATAACACCACCACCGGCATAAATGACCGGACGCTTGGATTCCAGCAGCAATTGGACGGCTTTGCGAATCTGCCCGGTGTGCCCGCGAGTGGCCGGATTGTAGGAGCGGATCTTGACCTTTTCCGGGTACTCGTAGGGGAAGGTCTCACCGGGCGCCGTGATATCTTTGGGGATATCAATGACCACGGGGCCGGGACGACCGGTTGAGGCAATGTAGTAAGCCTTTTTGACGATTTCCGGAATCTCGCTCGGATGCTTGACCATAAAGCTGTGCTTTACGATCGGCCGGGACACACCCACCATGTCCGTTTCCTGAAACGCATCTTCACCAATGCGCTCAGAGACCACCTGACCGGAAATGACCACCATCGGAATCGAGTCCATATAGGCGGTGGCAATACCGGTAATGGCATTGGTCGCACCGGGGCCGGACGTCACCAGCACTGTGCCCACCTGACCGGTCGCGCGCGCATAGGCGTCCGCCGCGTGGGTGGCCGCCTGCTCGTGACGGACCAGGATGTGCTTGACGTCTTTCTGCCGAAATATGGCATCGTAAATATGCAGGGCCGCACCGCCCGGGTAACCGAACACGTGCTTGACGCCTTCGTCCCGCAGGGAGCGAATCAGCATATCTCCGCCTGATAGCATTTCCACTGGGTAACCTCTCAAATAACCATGAATGTATGAACTCAGGGGTCGCAACAACCACAAACCACGAAGCCACGGCCTGCCCGCCCTTCGGATCGGGAGCTGTGCTTCTCTGAATCGAGTCAGTCTTGGGATTCCCCGACCTCCCGCGCGGGTAGCAATTGCGGGCTGGCTCTGGGCAGGCGGCGTAGGTTAACGCGCCTTCGCGGCTGCGGATGGTTCGGGGGCCGGGTCGGCCTCCGGTGTAGAGTACGGCACCGAGGTTGTCGGCTGGCTCTACACGCCATCGTGCGAACTTGCTATTGTTCGGAAAATGCTCCGGAAAGTCAAGAGTAAACAGGGACTTGGGCGATAAGTTCACAAATCGGGGACAAGTTCGGCCTCTGGCGCGGGACACACCTTTCTCGACGGGTCCCTCCGGGCTATAGTGTATCCATGATACATGCGGCGCGAGGCCATGAGCGCAGGATGGCTTTTACCGGCCCACTACCGCCGCCCGCCAACGAAGGGAGCCCAACATGAAACACCCGCTTCTGGCCGTGCTGGCCATCACGCTCTGCGCCACCCCACTGACGGGGCTGGCCGATCAGGTTTACCGCTGGGTCGATGATGAGGGAGTAACGCATTTTACGTCTCATCCGCCCAAGGGGCGTCCATCGGAAACTCTGCGCACCCAGACAGGCCACAGCGAACCGGTGGATTACTCCAGCCAGTATCCACGCCCCGAACCCGAGCAGCCGGAACCACAATCGGCGGCCAGCAATGTCGAGCAACCCTCGAAACAGGAGCTGGATGAAGCCTGTCAGCGGGCCCGACAGAATCTGGAAACCCTGGAGCGGGGAGGCCGGATTGCCGTAGAGACCGAGGACGGCAGTCGGCGTTACCTGGGCGAGGAGGAGCTGTCCGAACGGGCGGAAACCGCCCGCCAGATTATGGACCGAGCCTGCTGAAGCAACTCCGAGCGCGCACTCAGTGGAGCGCGCGCTTCTCGAAGCTCAAGCGGTCGCCCTTGAGCACCGCATGGATATTATCCCCCGGCACAAAGCGCCCCTGAAGAATATCCTGGGCCAGCGGGTTTTCGATCTGCTGCTGGATCGCCCGCTTGAGTGGCCGGGCGCCGTAGACCGGATCGAACCCGGATTCGGCCAGTTTATCCATCACCGCATCGTCCAGGCTCAAGGTCAGATCCCGCTCAGCCAGACGCTTGCGCAGCAGGCTGAGCTGAATATCGGCAATGCCGCGAATCTGCTCACGACCCAATGGGTGGAACACCACCACTTCGTCTACCCGGTTGATGAACTCCGGCCGGAAGTGACGTCCCACCACCTCCATGACCGCGTCTTTCATCGCCGCATAGCGGTTTTCATTGCCCAGGGAGTCTCCGGTTTTCTCTTCGTCGAAGCTCACGGTGTCGTAAGAGCGATCTTCCGCCAGGTCCTGAATGCGATCCGAACCGAGGTTGGAGGTCATCACGATCACGGTATTGCGGAAGTCCACGGTCCGGCCCTGGCCATCGGTGAGTCGGCCATCTTCCAGCACCTGCAACAGGATGTTGAACACATCCGGGTGGGCTTTTTCCACCTCATCCAATAACAGCACCGAGTAGGGACGACGGCGCACCGCTTCGGTGAGATAACCGCCCTCTTCGTAGCCGACATAGCCAGGGGGTGCACCGATCAGGCGAGCCACGGAGTGCTTCTCCATGAACTCGGACATGTCGATGCGCACCATGGCTTCCTGGCTGTCGAACAGGAACTCCGCTAGGGACTTACACAGCTCGGTTTTACCCACCCCGGTTGGCCCGAGGAACAGGAAAGAGCCGTTGGGGCGGTTCGGGTCCGACAGGCCGGCCCGGGAACGACGCACCGCATTGGCCACAGCGACCACTGCTTCGTGCTGACCGATCACCCGCTGGTGCAGGGCATCCTCCATCCGGATCAACTTGTCCCGTTCGCCCTCAAGCATTTTGGAAACCGGAATGCCGGTCCACTTGGAGACCACTTCTGCAATCTCCTCATCGGTCACCCGGTTGCGGAGCAGCTTCATTTCCATCATTTCGACTTGGCTGGCCATATCCAACTGCTTCTCCAGCTCAGGAATGACGCCGTACTGCAGCTCCGACATACGGGCGAGATCGCCCGCTCGGCGCGCCGCCTCCATATCCAGCCGGGCCTGCTCCAGGTTGCTTTTGATCTCATGGGAGCCCTGCAGCGCGGCTTTTTCCGCACGCCAGACTTCGTCGAGGTCGGCGTACTCACGTTCGAGCCGGTCGATATCCGACTCAATTTTTTCCAGGTGTTTTTTACTCGCCTCGTCTTCGTCCTTTTTGACCGCCTCGCGCTCAATTTTGAGCTGGATGAGACGCCGCTCCAACCGGTCCATCTCCTCCGGCTTGGAATCAATTTCCATCCGGATACGACTGGCCGCCTCGTCGATCAGGTCAATGGCCTTGTCCGGCAGTTGCCGGTCGGTGATGTAGCGCTGGGACAGTTTGGCGGCGGCGATAATGGCCGAATCGGTAATGTCTACCCCGTGGTGGACTTCGTAGCGCTCTTTCAGGCCCCGCAGAATGGCGATGGTATCGGCCTCACTCGGCTCGTCCACCAGCACTTTCTGGAAGCGACGTTCCAGTGCGGCGTCTTTCTCGATGTACTGGCGATACTCATTCAGGGTGGTGGCCCCGACACAGTGCAGTTCGCCGCGCGCGAGTGCCGGTTTGAGCATATTGCCCGCATCCATGGCGCCTTCGGCCTTGCCGGCCCCGACCATGGTGTGCAGTTCGTCGACAAACAGAATGACCTGCCCCTCTTCCCGGGCCAGCTCTTTGAGCACGGACTTCAGGCGCTCTTCAAACTCGCCACGGAATTTGGCACCCGCCAGCAGGCTGCCCAGATCCAGCGACAGGAGACGTTTGTTTTTCAGGCCTTCGGGGACTTCGCCGTTGACGATTCGCTGGGCGAGCCCTTCCACGATGGCGGTTTTACCGACACCGGGCTCACCAATCAGTACCGGGTTGTTTTTGGTACGGCGCTGCAGGACCTGGATGGTCCGGCGAATTTCATCGTCCCGGCCAATCACCGGATCCAGCTTCCCGGCTTCGGCCCGGGCGGTGAGATCCAGGGTGTATTTTTCCAGCGCCTGGCGATTGCCCTCGGCGTCGGCATCGTCCACGGTTTCACCGCCGCGGACTTTCTCTACAGTCTGCTCCAGGCTGGTGGCGTCACCAAACTGTTTGAGCAGTTTGCCCAACTGGCTCTCGCCATCGAGCATGGCGGCCAAAAGGACCGACTCGCTGGAGACAAATTTGTCACCAGCTTTCTGGGCGCGACGATCGGCCAGATTGAGCAGGCGGCCGAGCTCCTGGGACATACCCACATCGCCGGTCGGATTCTGCACTTTGGCCAGGTTCTCCAGTTGCTTGGCCAGCTCATTGCGCAGGCCGGTCATATTGAAGCCGGATTGCGCCAGGAGTGAGCGAGCCGTGCCGCCCTGTTGATCCAGAAGCGCCTGGAGCAGGTGGTAGGATTCCAGCTGGCTATGATCCCGGCCCACTGCCAGGGACTGAGCGTCAGACAACGCGGTTTGCAGCTGGTTGGTCAATCGATCAATGCGCATGGGTGTGCCTCAAGAATAGTCATTACTGATAACCAAGTATGGTTAAAAGAATGGGGGCACACCCCGAAAAAGCAAGGCGCGAGGCCGCGCTTTGTGTCAGGGGTTGATCCAGATCAAGCTGGCCATCCGGCCGGTGTCGCGATCCCGGCGATAAGAATAAAATCGCTCGCGGTCGCGGTAGGTGCAGAAATCACCGCCGTAAACGGCGGTCACCCCCAGAGCCTCAAGCTCGGCGCGAGCCAGAACATACAAATCGCCCTGAAAATGCATCGGCTTCTGACCGGGCTGGAAGGCCTGTGCAATGGCCTCATTGTGGGCTTCGTTGCGCGCCTGTTCAAAAAACGCCTCCAGCACCTCCACCCCCACCTCAAAGTGGGGCTGAGACAGCGCGGGACCGAGGTAGGCCAGCAACTGCGCCGAGGGTTCACTGAAACGTGCCACCGCCGCTGCCAGCACCCCCTGGGCCAAGCCCCGCCAGCCGGCATGCACCGCCGCCACTCGCGTGCCCTGCTGATTGCACAGCAGCACCGGCAGACAATCCGCGGTCAGCACCGCGCAGGCCAGTCCGGGCTGTTTCGTATGACAGCCATCGGCGGTCAAAACCCGGCCATCGTCCTGCGCCTCGACCACCGCCGTGCCATGAATCTGCTCCAGCCATTGAGGTCCGCGCTCCAGCCCGAGCTCCGCCTGCAGCAGAGCACGGTTGCGCTGCACCGCCGAGGCGTCGTCCCCCACGTGCAATGCCAGGTTGAACTGAGCGTAGGGGCCCTCACTCACGCCCCCCTGGCGGGTGGTGATGGCGGCCCGCACTCGCTCCGGGGCGGGCCAGTCGGGGCGGATAAGCTCAAGCTCGGACATAGCAGTCTCCGGTGATTGACTCAGCCGGCCCGAAGGGCGGCCAGTAAAGATTGGAAGTCTTCGGGCAAGGGCGCGGTCCACTCACGATACTCCCCCGTACCGGGGTGCTCCAGCCCCAGCCGGGCCGCGTGCAGCGCCTGGCGGGGGAAGCTTTTCAGCTCGTGAATCAGCTCGTCACTGGCGCCCTTGGGAATTTTGAAGCGCCCGGCATAGGTGGCATCACCCACCAGCGGGTGGCGGATATGCGCCATATGCACCCGGATCTGATGGGTGCGGCCGGTTTCCAGCTTGACCCGGATATGGGTGTGGGCCGCAAAGCGCTCCAGCAGCCGATAGTGGGTCACGGCGCGCTTGCCGCCGCGCTCCAGAACGGCCATTAATTTGCGCTGGCGCGGGTGGCGACCAATGGGCGCATCCACGGTACCACCACCGGTCATGGTGCCAATGGCCACCGCCTCGTATTCGCGACTGACAATGCGCTCCTGCAACTGCTCTACCAGGTCGGTGTGGGCCGACAGTGTCTTGGCCACCACCATCAGGCCCGTGGTGTCCTTATCCAGACGATGCACGATGCCCGCCCGGGGCACCCCCTCCAGGGCCGGGCAGTGATGCAGAAGCGCGTTCAGCAGGGTCCCGGTGTGATTGCCCGCCGCCGGGTGCACCACCAGACCGGCGGGCTTGTTGATCACCAGCAGGTCGTCGTCTTCATAAACAATGTTCAGGTCGATGGCCTCGGGCTCCCATTCTCCCTGCGCTTCGAGCTCCGCCTCCAGGCGCAGGGTCTCCCCGCCCAGCAGGCGCTCCTTGGGCTTGGCAATACGTCCGTCCAGGGTCAGTTGGCCGTCCTTTATCCAGGATTGGAGCCGGGCCCGTGAGAATTCAGGGAACAACCCGGAGGCGACCTGGTCGAAGCGCATGCCGGCCATATCCGGGGGCACGCGGGTGCTCTGTTGCAATTGATCCGCCATGGGGCGTGATTACCTCTATCGAGTGCGAGAGTGCGCGGCCCCACCGGGGCGCTTTGGTATACGCACGCTCTGTGTTTTAATAGCCCGCTGCTCCAGTGGGCCGGTACGGAGCCCACTGACTTTTGAATCGTGAACGAGTTTTGAATCCTATGCGAGTCCTGCAACTCCTACTGCTCGGCGGCCTGTTGGCGCTGATTACCGCCTGCTCCAATACCGATCGCGAGCCAGAGTATACCAGTGAGGCCGACCTTTACGAGGCCGCGCAGGCGCAAATGCGCCGCAGTCAGTGGGAAACCGCCATCAGCAACCTGCAATCACTGGAAGAGAACTTCCCGTTTGGCACCTATGCCGAGCAGGCCCAGCTGGAGCTGATTTACGCCTACTACCGCTCCGGCGACGCCGATATGGTATCGGCCACGGCCGACCGATTCATCCGTCTTCACCCCCAGCACCGCAATGTGGATTACGCCTATTATATGAAAGGGCTCAGCTCCTTTACCGAGGGTCGTGGCATGTTCGAGCGGGTGCTGCCGACGGACCTCACCCAGCGCGACCCCGGCGCCGCACGGGACTCCCTGGACCACTTCGCCCAGCTCCTCACCCGCTTCCCGGACAGCATTTACGCCTCGGACGCCAAGCGCCGCATGCTGTACCTGCGCAACCTGCTGGCCCGCTACGAAATTCACGTGGCCAACTACTACTTCAAACGCGGCGCCTATGTCGCAGCCACCAACCGTGGGCGCTACGTACTGGAAAACTTTGATACCACCCCTGCCGTTCCCGATGCACTGGCAGTGATGGTGCAGGGCTACGAGCTGCTGGATATGCCGGAGTTGTCCGCCCAGATGCTGGATATCCTCAAGCTGAACTACCCGGACCACCCGGCGCTGAACGACGATGGTTCTTTTGATTTCCAGTACAGTTCGGATGAGGGCGATCGCAGCTGGCTGAGCCTGATCACCTTTGGCTTGTTCGACAAGAGTGAGCCACCGGGCTTTGATACCCGGGAGCTTTATAATCCGGAATATCAGGACGCGCCGCAGCCGCCTTCAGGGGTTTGATGGCTGTTTTGGTGTGACCGTGTCGGGTTACGCGCTGGGCGCTAACCCGACCTAAGGGAAAGCGCCCGCTCTTACCGTCAGTTTTCTTACTCTCCCAACTTCCATCCGGACGTAATAGGATAACGCCGATCGCGGCCGAAGCCACGCTGGGTGATGCGCACGCCAATCGGGGCCTGGCGGCGCTTGTATTCATTGATGTCCACCAGTCGGACCACGCGCTCGACATCTTCCCGCTCAAAACCCCGGGCAATAATGGCTTCCGCACTGCAATCCTGCTCCACATACAACGCCAGTATCTGATCCAGCACCTCGTAAGGCGGCAGGCTGTCCTCATCTTTCTGATCCGGCGCCAACTCGGCGGACGGTGGGCGGGTAATGACGGACGGGGGAATCACCTCGCCCTGTTCGTTGCGGTGCCTGGACAGCTCAAACACCAGGGTTTTGGGAACGTCTTTGAGCGCATCGAACCCGCCGGCCATATCGCCGTACAGGGTGGAGTAACCGACCGCGAGCTCACTTTTGTTGCCCGTGGTCAGCACCAGGTCGCCCCGTTTGTTGGACCAGGCCATCAGCAGGACGCCTCGACAGCGGGCCTGCAGGTTCTCCTCGGTGGTATCCCGTTTGGCCCCCTCGAAGACGGGATCCAGGGTCGCCATAAAGGCCTCGTACATGGGCTCGATACTCAGTGAGTGGTAACGCACGCCCATGCGGCGGGCCTGTTCGGCGGCGTCGGTCTGACTCAGTTCCGAGGTGTATCGAAACGGCATCATGATCGCCGTTACCCGCTCCGGACCCAACGCATCCACGGCGATGGCCAGCGTCAGGGCCGAGTCGATGCCGCCGGAAAGGCCCAGCACCACGCCTTTGAAACCATTCTTGTTCACATAATCCCGCGTACCCGTCACCAGCGCCTGATACACGGAGTCCAGGTCCTGCTGCTGGGGAGCCAGCGCCTGATGGGCCATATGGACCGAGCCATCGTGCCAGTTGGCCTGCAGCAGCTCCAGCGACTCCTGCCAGGCGGGCAGGCGCCGGCACAGGTCGCCCTGGGCGTTCACCGCCACCGAGCCGCCGTCGAATACCAGCTCGTCCTGGCCGCCCACCTGATTGACATAAACGATGGGCATATGCCCTTGCCGCGCGCGCTCGGCCAGCAACTGCTCCCGCTCACGCGGCTTGCCTTTGTGGAAGGGCGAGGCATTCAGATTCAGCATCAATTTGGCGCCAGCGTCCCGGGCCTGTTCCACCGGTCCGGGCTGCCAGATATCCTCACAGATGGTCAGAGCCGTCGGCACGCCCTTGAGGTCAAAGACACAGGCGCTATCACCCGGCACAAAGTAGCGCACCTCATCGAACACTTGGTAATTCGGCAGGCACTGTTTGGCGTACTCGCACACCAACTGCCCACGAGCAACCACGCCGGCCATATTGAACACCCGGCCCGCCACCACCTTGGGGTACCCGAGCACCAGCACAATACCCAGGTCTGCCTGCTTGAGTTGGTCCAGAGCGCGATCAATCCGCAGCGCGAGACTCGGACGCAACAGCAGGTCCTCCGGCGGATAGCCCGACAGGGTCAGCTCCGGAAAGACGATGACATCCGCCCCCTGGGCCTCCGCCCGACGGGCCTGCTCCAGAATCCGCTCGGCATTGCCGGGGATATCCCCGACCAGCGGGTTGATCTGGGCCATTGCGATACTCAAACTTGACATAAAGGGGCCTGCATCCTGATAAACTGCGGGAAAACGACGCGTATTGTCCGCCAATTGCGGATTCGACGCAAAGCGATAATATCCGACCCCGATCGGTCAGACTCACAGCCAAGGTACTCTGTCCCCCATGCCCGTCAACGACAACCCTGTCATGGCCCGCGTATCCAGCTACAGCAATTACGACCTGCTGAGGGTATACACCTACTATCGCACGCTGCTGGGCAGCCTGTTGCTGTTGATGTTTCAGGGCAACATTGCGCCCAATATTCTCGGCAACGACCACCCGGACGTCTTTCTCTATACCTCAATCATCTATACCAGCATCAACATCATCACCCTGGGCCTGCTATGGCGGGTGAAGTTTCTGCCCTCCAATCAGCAGAGTTTTGTGCTTCTGGTTCTGGACGTGGCGGCCATTGCGCTGATGATGTATGCCAGTGGCGGCGCCTTGAGCGGCCTGGGTTACCTGCAGTTGGTGGTCGTGGCGGCTGGCGGCATGCTGCTGCCCGCGCAGTTGGCGATTCTGCTGGCGGCTCTGGCCAGCATCGCCGTGGTGGGCGAGAGCATCACCCGGCTGTGGTTGCTGTCGATCGACAACCGTACCCTGTTCTCCGCCGGCACCCTGGGCGCCCTGCTCTTCACCACGGCCCTCACCTTCCAATATCTGGCTCGGAAGATCCGCACCAGCAGTCAGGAGGCACTGGCCCAGGCCCGGCAGGCACAGCACCTGCAACGCCTGGCTCAGTTGATTGTGGAGCGCATGCGGACCGGCATCGTTGTTCTGGGGGGGAACCAGTCCGTTGAATTGATCAACCGCTCTGCCGCCGAGCTGCTGGGCGTGCGCGAAACACCCGGAACGCTCGATGACATTCCCCTGCTCAAAAATCAGTTTGATCAGTGGCAAACCGACAGTCGCACTTCATCGGTAGTGGCCACGGATCAGTCGTCCAATAACGAACTGAAAATCAACTTCGCGGCGCTGGATCCGAGCACCGCCTCAGAGACCCTGGTCTTTGTCGAAGACAACCGCCTGATTGCCCAGCAGGCTCAGCAGCTCAAGCTCGCTTCCCTGGGCCGATTGACCGCCAGCATCGCCCACGAGGTACGCAACCCCCTCGGCGCCATCAGCCACGCCAGCCAACTGCTCAGCGAATCGGATCAGCTCACCGGCGGCGACCAGCGCCTGCTTCAGATCATCGATAATCACAGCAAGCGTGTGAACCAGATCATCGAGAATGTTCTTCAGCTTTCGCGCCGCCGCAATGCGCGGCCCGAGCAGGTCATACTGAACGATTGGCTCCAGCACTTTACGGAAGAATTCCGCTCCGGCCAGCCCAATCCGTGCACACTTGAATTATCTCTTGATCGTGCTGACATTGGAGCCAAGTTTGACACGGGTCAGCTCCATCAGGTGCTGACCAACCTGTGCGACAATGGCTTGCGCTACAGTGAGGCCATTACGGGAGAGCGCCGGGTCAGGATTGAGGCGGGCATAGAAGCGCGTAACCAGCAGCCTTTCATCAGAGTCATTGACTGGGGGGAGGGTATTGATGAGGAGCGTCGCAGGCATATTTTCGAGCCGTTTTTTACTACGGAAAGCACCGGCTCGGGCCTCGGACTGTTCATCTGCAAGGAGCTTTGCGAAGCCAACCT